>JAKQCW010000037.1 GCA_029558955.1 Chloroflexota bacterium | reverse complement strand
GTGACTTCAAACCAAGGGCGTCTCGCCCGGCGATCGCTTCGCTGGGTCGGTACGCACTGACTTTGCTTCCCGCCCCAGGAGCTTCTGATGAGCGAACCCGGCCGCAAGAAGCGCCTGGAGGCAGCCGTGCAGGCCATCCAGGGCCAGTGGGGCGCGCAGGCTTTGCAAAAAGGCGCGCGCCCCCGCCCCGACAGCGCGCCTGTACCCAGTCTGTCCACCGGACTCGCCGCTCTCGACCACATCCTCGCCATTGGCGGGCTGCCTCTGGGCCACATCTCCGAGCTGATCGGCCAGCCGACCTCCGGCAAACGCACCCTGGCGCTGCACATCCTGGCCCACGTGCAGGAGCGCCGTCCCTGCCTGTACATCGACCTGGCGCGCACCTTCGATCCGGCCTACGCCGCGGCCTGCCGAGTCAACCTGGCGCGCCTGGCCATTGCCGCGCCGGCCAGCCCCGGCCAGGCGTTGGACCTGGCCTGCGATCTGGCGACCGGCGGACGTTTCGGGCTGCTTCTCTTCGATTCGACCGACGAGCTGCGACAGGCGCCGCCGCCCCCAGCCGCGGCCGCGGCCGCCCTGCGCCGCCTGCGCCAGGCGTTGTTGAACCAGCCCACCGCGTTGCTCTTTCTCAGCCTGCCCAGCCCGACCGCCGGCCCCGGGCGCAGCCATTCCCCGCCCGGCTTCGACCTGGAGCAGGCCGCGGCCGTGCGGCTGGCCGTGCAGCGCGCCCGCTGGCAGCGCGACGGCAGCCGCATCGCCGGCTACAGCGCGCAGGTTGCCGTGCTGCGCCATCGTTGGGCCGCACCGGGCCAGGAGACCACCCTCCATGTCACCTTCAACGGCGTCCACCTGGACGGGCCATAGCCTGCCGCCGCGCATCGCCTACCTGGCAACCCCTCACCTGCCGGCGGCCGTGGAGCGCCGGGAGCGTCCCCGGCTGGCCGGCAAGCCGCTGGTGGTGGCCAACGACGCGCTGCACGCCCGCGCCGCGGTGCTGGACTGCTCGACCGAGGCGCTGGACGCGGGGGTGCAGCCGGGCATGGCGCTGCGCCGCGCTGAGCATCTCTGCCCCGAGGCGATCTTCCTCCCGCCCCGGCTGGATCTTTACCGCACGGCCGCGGCCGCGCTGTTCGAGCTGCTCAGCCATCAGATGCCGGCTGTGGAGCAGGCGCAGCCGGGCGGGCTCTACCTGGACCTGCGCGGCCTGGAGGGCAAGGACGCCGAGGCGCTGGCCATCTGCCACGGCCAGTGCCAGGCCATCCAGCGCCAGTTGCGTCTGGAGGCCACGGCCGGGGTGGCGGTCAACAAGTTCAGCGCCGAGGCCGCGTCGCTGAGCATCGGCCTCAACCGGGTGCTGGTGCTGACGGCCGGCGCCGAGCGGGCCTTTTTGGACAGCTTCCCCGTGGCCGTGTTGCCGGTGAGTGGGGAGATGCAGCGCCGCCTGCAACTGCTGGGGCTGCGCGGGCTGGGCCAGCTTGCCCGCCTGCCGCCGGCCGCGGTGCTGGCTCAGTTCGGCTGGGAAGGCCAGCGGGCCCAGCGCCTGGCGCGCGGCGAGGATGACCGGCCCCTGGCGCCCGGCCGCGGCCCGCGCAGCGAGGAGGCCAGCCAACAGTTCGACCCGCCGCTGGACAACCTGGAGACGCTGCTGGCCGTGGCCGGGCGGCTGACAGCCGCGCTGGCGCAGCGCCTCGACGCCGCCTGGCTGCGCGCTGGCCATCTGGCGCTGAAGGTACACTGCGCCGACGGCGGCGCGCTGACGGCCGAACGCACCCTGGCCGAGGCCACGGCCGACGCCGGA
The DNA here is from genome assembly GCA_029558955.1 of Chloroflexota bacterium. Classification (GTDB taxonomy): domain Bacteria; phylum Chloroflexota; class Anaerolineae; order JAAEKA01; family JAAEKA01; genus JAAEKA01. The sequence continues at coordinate 11,326 of JAKQCW010000037.1, read as the reverse complement.
CGGCTTAGCCGCCTGGCTGAGACGTTGCTGCGCCCCCTGCCCTACAGCGACCGCGTCGAGGCGCTGACCATCCTTCTCGGCGACCTCAGCGCGCCCTCGCTGCACCAGCTCAGCCTGTGGCACAGCCCGCAGGAACAGGCCATCGAAGCGCATCTGCGCCGCCTGGCCGCGCGCTATGGCGCTGGCTGCTTCCAACGCAGCGCCGTGGTGGCGCCGGAGCATCCGCTGGCCCAGCGGCGGTATGTGCTGCTGGATTGGCAGGCTGATTGAATGGCAAATCGGTGATTGGACAGGTATGACCCAGCTCTGGCCCGAAGGCGTCCCCATCGAGGTCGAGGCTGTGGACGGGCTGCCGCGGGCCTTTCGCTGGCAGCGGCGACACAGCGTCCACGCCATCGTCGAGCAGTGGATGGTGCGCGACGAATGGTGGCGCGAGGAAATCTGGCGCCATTACTTTCAGGTCGAGACCGACGCTGCGCTGCTCTGCGTGCTCTATCACGATCTGCTGACCGGCGACTGGCGGCTGGAGCGGGTCTATGACTGAGCGCCGGACGCTTGGCTGCTTGGGGTGTATTCAGGACGGGCTGAAGACGAAGAAGTTCGACTTCTCTGAAGAAGTCGAACTTCTGGGGTAGCTAACTCGCGACCGGCCGACGGGCTCGGTCGGAGACCGGCCCGAGCGGTGACGGGTACGGGCTCGGTCGGAGACCGGCCCGAGCGGTGACGGGTACGGGCTCGGTCGGAGACCGGCCCGAGCGGTGACGGGTACGGGCTCGGTCGGAGACCGGCCCGAGCGGTGACGGGGACGGGCTCGGTCGGAGACCGGCCCGAGCGGTGACGGGGACGGGCTCGGTCGGAGACCGGCCCGAGCGGTGGATGGGGGACGGGCTCGGTCGGAGACCGGCCCGAGCGAGAGTTCGGAGACCGGCCCGCGCGGTGGTCGGAACAGGTGTTTATTCGGTCGGCAGCGTGGCTTCCACGCCGAAGATGCCGGCCAGCTCTGTCAGCGCGGCCTTTTCGGCATCGCTGACGCGCACTGCACCGATGCTCAGGAAGCCGCCCTCCTTGGTCGCAGTGGCCACATTGGTCGCCACCTGGTAGAGCCACTGCCTGATGGCCTGCCCCTCTTCCGGCGTGGCCTTTTGGTTCAGCAGATCGACCGCGATCTGCAGTCGGCTGGCCATCTCCTGCTTCAACTGCGCCGGATCCTTGGTGTCGAAGTGCGGCTTGGCCACCTGGGCCGTCTCTTTGTTCTGAAAATCGGCCAGCATGGCGGTCAACAGCTCGTTGCCGACGGCCTGCTGCAGGCTGGCGGCAAAGGTCTTGGCGATGGCCATGGACTCGCCGATGGAGCCCAGCAGGCTGGGGCTGGACATGGAGATGACCATGCCGGCAATGACCGGCGCTTCGAGCAGGCGTTCCCACTCGGCCGCGGTGAAATCAGCTTTAGCTGTCATTCTTTTCTCCTGGAAGTCGGTTGATCTGGCAGCGATCGACGGTGAACGCGTCGCTGCTGACCAATTCTAGCGTTTTCTGGCCATTTTGCCAACCTGGAGCCATTCGTGTATGCCGAGCTGCACTGTCATTCCTGGTTCTCCCTGCTGGACGGCGTCTCATCGCCCGAGGCGCTTCTGACGCGCGCGGCTGAGCTGGAGCTGCCCGCGCTGGCGTTGACCGACCACGACGCGCTGTATGGGGCCGTCGCCCTCTGGCGCGCGGCCCAGACGACCGGGGTCAGGCCGATCCTGGGGGTGGAGGCGACGGTGAGGGCGACGCATCCTCCCTCCAGTCCCCTTCCACCGGGGGAGGGTCGGGAGGAAGGACGCAGCCACCTGACCCTCCTGGCCGAAAATGCCGCGGGCTACGCCAACCTCAGCCAACTGGTCAGCGCCGCGCGTCTGCGCAGCGTCAAGGGCCAGGCGCTGGCCACCTGGGAGGATCTGGCGCAGCACAGCGCCGGGCTGATCGCGCTCTCCGGCTGCCGCCAGGGGCCGCTTGCCCGGCGTCTGCTGGCCGGCGACGAGGCGGGGGCGCTGCGCACGGCCCAGGAGATGCAGGCGCTCTTTGGCCGGGACTCTTTCTTCGTCGAGGTCCAGCGCCAGCTTCACCCCGGCGATGAGCGGCTGGTGCAGGGGCTGTTGCGCCTGGCCGGGCGCTGCGCCGCACCTGTGGTCGCGACCAACAACGTGCATTATGCCCAGCAGGCTGGCTATCGCCTGCACGATGTGTTGACCGCCATTCGCTGCCACGCCACCCTGGACGCCAGCGCGGTGCAGCGCCGCGGCAACAGCGAGGCGCGCCTCAAAGGGAGCGCCGAGATGGCGCGGCTCTTCGCCGACCGTCCCGACGCGCTGCGCCGGAGCGTTGAGATCGCGCAGCGCTGTCAACTGTCGTTGCGCCGCGGCGTGCAGGATCTGCCCATCTTCCCCACCGGCGCCGCCTCGGCCGACGACTATCTGGCCGCGCTCTGCCGCCGGGCGCTGATCGAACGCTACGGCGCGGCGCCGGGCGAGCGGGTGCAGCGCCTGCTGGCCCACGAGCTGGCCGTCATTGCACAGCTTGACCTGGCCAACTACTTCCTCATCGTCTGGGACATCGTGCGCTTTGCCCGCAGCCAGGGCATTCGCTGCCAGGGGCGCGGCTCTGCTGCCAACTCGCTGGCAGCCTTTCTGCTGGGCATCACTCCCATCGACCCGCTGGCCCACGAGCTGGTCTTCGAGCGTTTCCTCTCGGCCGAACGGCCCACCACACCCGACATCGACATCGACTTCCAGGCCGACCGGCGCGAGGAGGTGATCCGGTATATCTACGAGCGCTATGGCCGCCAGCACGCGGCCATGGCCTGCACCTTCGTCACCTATCGCCAGCGCAGCGCGGTGCGTGACGTGGCCAGGGCGCTGGACTTCCCGCCCGATCTGGTGGACGCGCTGGCCGCGGCCGCGGAGCGCGGCAACCTGGAGGAGGCCTGGCGCCAACTGAGTTCATCCTTCACCGCTCAGCCGGCATCCTCCTCCCCGGTCGATCGCCGCAGTTGGCAGTTGCTGCTGCACCTGTGCCGGGAGATCCAGCGCCTGCCCCGGCACCTGGGCATCCACAACGGCGGCTTTGTGCTCAGCCGCCGGCCGCTGGCTGAGCTTCTTCCCCTGGAGCCGGCGACCATGCCCGGCCGCACCGTGGTGCAATGGGACAAGGAGGCGTTGGAGGATGCGGGGCTGGTCAAGATCGACGTGCTGGGGCTGCGCATGTTGGCGGCGTTGGAGGAGGGGGTGGGGTGGATCGAGGGCGGGGATGAGGAGGCTGGCAGATTGGATCGACTGGGTTTCGACGACCCCGCGGTCTATGCGATGATCTCGGCTGGGGACACGGTGGGGGTGTTCCAGGTGGAATCGAGGGCGCAGGCGCAGTTGCTGCCCCGGCTGCGGCCAAGCTGCTTCGCCGATTTGGTGGTGGAGATCAGCCTGATCCGGCCCGGCCCGGTGCAGGCTGGCATGGTGCACCCCTATTTGCGGCGCCGGCTGGGCCAGGAGCCGGTGACCTACCTGCACCCGGCGCTGGAGCCGGCGTTGCGCGACACGCTGGGGGTGGTGGTTTTTCAGGAGCAGGTGTTGAAGGTGGCCCAGGCGCTGGCCGGCTGGAGCGGCGGGCAGGGGGAGCTGCTGCGCCGGGCGCTGGGACGCAAGGAGGCTGCGCAGGAGCTGGGACGGCTGCGCGCCGCCTTCGTGGCCGACGCGGTCGCGCGTGCTGTGCCTCAGGCTGTGGCCGCCCAGGTGTTCAGCCAGTTGGAGGCCTTCGGCAGCTATTCCTTTGCCAAAAGCCACGCCGCCGCCTTTGCCGTCATCGTCTACCAGTCGGCCTGGCTCAAGCGCTACCATCCCTTGCCCTTCTACGTGGCCCTGCTCAACAACCAGCCCATGGGCTTCTGGAGCCCGGCCGTGCTGCTCAACGACGCCCGCCGCCACGGCATCGCCGTGCTGCCAGCCTGCGTCAATGCCAGCGCCAGCGGCTATGTGCCGGAGGAGACGCCGCCAAGCCGCGGCCTGCGCATCGGCCTGGCCGCGGTGCAGGGGCTGGGGCCGGGCGGGGCGGGCCATATCGTGGCTGCCCGCGCCGGCCAGCCCTTCACCTCGCTGCTGGATTTTTGCCGCCGCACCCGCCTGGCGCGCCGGCTGGTGGAGAATCTGATCGTGGCTGGGGCGCTGGACGGGATGGGCGGAGAGGGGGGACGGCGGGGGCTGCTGTGGCAGTTGGGCGCGCTGGACTACCAGGAGGAGACGCTGCTGGCGACGCAGACGCCGGAGGCCGCGCCGGAGGAACTGCCGGTCCTGGCGCCGCTGGAGGCCATGGCCGGCGAGCTGCGGGTGATGGGCGTCTCAGCCGGGCCGCACGTGATGCAGCATCACCGTCAGCGCCTGCAGCAGGCCGGCGTGCTGAGCAGCCGTGATCTGGCCGCGGCGCCTGGCCGCGCCGGCGCGCTGGTCTGGGTGGCCGGCCAGGTGACGGTGATCCAAGCGCCGCCCACCGCCAAAGGCTTCATGTTCGTCACCCTGGAGGACGAATTCGGCATGATGAACGTCATCGTCGCACCCGACGTGGCGGCCCGCTATCGCCGCGTCTGGCGTCAGACGCCGCTGTTGGCCGTGCAGGGCCAGGTGCAGCGCCAGGGGCCGGTGGTCAACCTGCTGGCCTGGCGGCCCTGGCCGCTGCGCGTCAGCGGACAGGCCGCCAATACTTGACGCGCTGGGGCAAAAATGCTAGAATGCCTGCTGTCCGCCCCCATCGTCTAGTGGACCAGGACACAGGCCTTTCAAGCCTGCGACAGGGGTTCGAATCCCCTTGGGGGCACACAAAAGAACTGCCAGCCCTGCCACGGGCTGGCAGTCTTTTTATTGCCAGGATTACCCGCATCTGCGCCGCCCCGAGACTGAACGAAACAGCGTCTCTTTGCGTGATATTGCACAGACGCATTCGAGAGGACTGCGCTCAGTCGGTTCAAATTTACCTACCCACCTCGTATGGCCGGCCGCAGGGTGCGAGCACGTTGGTTGAGTAGGCCGCCGTATCGAAACCTACGTGCCCGCACCCTGTGGCTGAGCAATTGCTTCGTTTAGAAGAAAGGAACAACGATGAAACCTCAATGGGTGCTGATCGCACTTCTGCTTTCTCTGAGCCTGTTGGCCGCCTGCACGACGCCGCCTGCGCCCGAGACAGGCGCCGTCACTTTCGACGATCCTTTCGCCTACTGCGCCGCCGTCGGAACCATCGACGCGCCTGACGCTCGCTACACCGGCGCACAGCCGCCGGCCGCGGTGGTCGCGGGGCTGCGCGCGGCCTTCGATGCGCCGGCCGATGCGCCGGCCGAATTCTTCGAACAGGGCGCCGTCTGGCGCTGCGCCGAGGGCCAGGTCAAGGCCTGTTTCGTGGGCGCCAACCTCCCCTGCCAGGAAAAGGCCGACCCCAGCGAAACCCCCAACGCCGGGACAATCGCCTTCTGTCAGGAGAACCCCAACGCTGAGGTGGCGCCGGCCGCGGCCACAGGTCGCGCCACCCTGTTCACCTGGAGCTGCGTCGATGGCGCGCCGGTGCGGGGTGAACAGGTTGCCCAGGCCGACGCCCAGGGCTTCATTGCCGACTTTTGGTATCTGATCGAGCCGACCGCGGCTGTGACTGCTGCCGTTGCGCCAACCGCCGCGCTGGAGCCGACCGCGGCCGCGACTGTCGTCGTTGCGCCAGCCGGGGCGTTTGTACCGCTGCCCGCCGACGACTGCATGGCGCTCAAGGTCGCTGCCGAGCGTGCGCTGGGCGTCCCCTTCACCATGGCTGAAGCCCCCTTCTTCGACGATCTCAGCCAGGAGGGGGGCAGCGGCTGCCAGTTGACGGCCAGCGGCACCGGCGCGGACTTCGGCTCCCTGATGACGGTGGGCGATGCCTTGAGCACTGCCTTTGTTGGCTGGACGGAGGATATGCAGCACGCGGCCGGCGGGCCGACCGGCATGCATATCGGCATGACGCGCGACGACGCCCTGCTGCTGATTTCGGTTCGCTGGACGCCCGATCCCGCCGTCAACTGCCCGGACGATCAGCCGATCTCCGCCTGTGAACTAACGCCGGAGCAGCAGCTCTACACCGTGGTTGTCCAGGCAGCGACGCGATAGGATCCTGTCCTCCGCGTGCGACAAAAATACTCACGCAAAGCCGCCAAGCCCGCAAAGTTTTCTCTGCCCTTTGCGTTCTTTGCGCCTTGGCGTGAGAACAAAAGCCTCCGCAGCCCTTCGGCCTTGCCTACACCGGCGGCTGGAAGGCGAGGATGGTCTTTGTGCCGTAGTAGAAGGCGATCAGGCCGATGACGATGGCCGCGCCGGCGAAGGCGCGCTTGAGCCGGCTGAAGCGCTGCACGTCGGTCAGCACCACCCAGGCGCCGGCCAGCGCGTGGACCAGGACGAAGAAGAGAAAGACGATGTCGATCGCCTTCCACAGCGGATCGGCCATGCGGATGATGATCTGATCGAAATCGATGTGGAAGGGGGGATAGTGCACCACGATCATGTGGATGGTGAGAAAGACCACCAACGCGATGGCGCTGATCCGTTGCATCTGAAAAACACGCATATTGCCTCCGTTTTGGGCTCAGAACCGTGAGCCCTGAGCGTTATTACCCTTCCAACATGAAGCGAATGATCGGCACGCCGCCGGCGATCACCAAGAGCGTCGAGACGGCCAACACCGCGTAGAACATGCTCTTGCGGTACTCGGTGATGCCGGTGTAGTGCACCACCATGATGCGGATGCCATCGACCGCGTGGTAGACCACCGCCGCCAGCAGCGCCACCTCCAGCAGCTTGAAGAGCGGCTGCTGCACAAAGGCCAGGCGGGCGTCGAAGGCCTCGGGGCCGGCGTTGACCGATCCGATCACCCACAGGTGCATGAACAGGTAAACCACCAGCGCAACACCGGTCAGACGCCGCAGGGCAAAGCTGATAAAACCGCTGCTCGTGTACATGATTTGGCTCCTTGTTCGGAAGAAGTTGAACTTCTCAGAAGAAGTTCAACTTCTGGCGCTCAGCGCGCCGGGATCGGCTCGTCCAGATGCTTCTGGCGTTCGATCCGGGCCTGCTCGAAGGCTTCCCGCTTCTGCGCCAGCTTGCGCAGCGTTTCGATGGCCAGCGTGGGGTTGAGGTTCTTGGGGCAGGCGTCGATACAGTTGAAGATGGTGCGACAGCGGTAGACGCCATCCGCGCCGTCCAGGTCGGCCAGCCGCGCGCCAGGGATGGCGTCGCGCGGGTCCATCACCCGCAGGAAAGCCTTCAGCAGCGCATGAGGGCCGATGTATTCCTTGGTCAGCCCGACGATCTGGCAGGAGGAGTAGCAGGCCCCGCACATGATGCAGGTCTCGGCGCTGTTGAGCGCCGCCACCTCCTCCGGGCTCATGCGAAACTCCTTTTCAGGCGTGTCAGCCGGCGGCATCAGCCAGGGCTTGACCCGCAGATATTGCTCCCAGAAGCTGGAGCGATCCACCACCAGATCCTTGATGATGGGCAGGTAGGGCAGTGGGCGGATAGTGATGCGGCCGTTGCGATCCAGCCGATCCTTCAGCGGCGCGTTGCAGACCAGCTCGTTCTTGCCGTTGACGTGCATGGCGCAGCTGCCGCAGATGGCATGGCGGCAGGAACGGCGAAAGGTGAGGCTGCCATCCTGGTGCGTCTTGATCTCGTGCAGCGCGTCCAGCACAGTGACGCCTGGCTTCAACTCGACCTGGAACTCCTGCATGTGGGGCTTGGCGTCGGTCTCCGGGTTGAAGCGCTGGATGCGCACAGTGGCAGTGGGATGAGTGCTAGGATTGCTCATGCTCGAACTCCGTTGTGACGGATGGGGGAGGGGGGAGGGGGGAGGGGGGAGGGGGAACGGTGAACGGTGAACCGTATACCGTATACCGTATACCGTTCACCGATTACCGTTCACCGATTACCGTTCACCGGCTAATACTTCCGCTCCTGCGGCGGGTACTTGTCGTAGTCGATGGTGACCGGCTTGAAGCTCAGCTGCGGGCCGTCGGCGCCGTTCTTGTGCGCCATGGTGTGTACCAGCCAGCGGTCGTCGTCCCGCTGAGGGAAGTCGGTGCGACTGTGTGCGCCGCGGCTCTCCTGGCGCGCCAGCGCGCCGGCCACGATCACCTCGCTGAAGGTCAGCATGTGGTCCGCCTCCAGCGTGGCCAGCAGATCCGTGTTGAAGCGGCTGCTCTTGTCCATGGTGCGGGCATTCTTGAAGCGGGCCTGCAACACCTTGATCTCCCGCATGGCCTGCTGCAGGCGCGCTTCGTCGCGGAAGATGCCGCAGTTGTTGGTCATGGTGGTCTTCAGGTCCTGCGCCACGTCCTCGACCAGCTCCGTGCCGGGGTTGTCCAGCAGCGCCTGGACGCGCGCGCGGCTGCGCTGCGCCGGATCGCCTGATACCGGCTGCAAGGCCGCGCCGTTCTGAACGAAGCGGGCCATGGCGTAGCCCGCGCGACGGCCAAAGACCGACGCATCCAGCAGGCTGTTGGTGCCCAGACGGTTGGCCCCGTGAACGCTGATGCAGGCCGCCTCGCCCGCGGCGTAGAAGCCAACCACCGGCGTGCCCGCCAGGTCGGCGATGACCTGGCCATCGGCGTCGGCCGCGATGCCGCCCATGCTGTAGTGGGCTGTGGGCTGGATCGGCACCAGGCCATCGATGGGGTCCACCCCAACGAAGTCGATGGCGAGCTCCCGCACCTGCGGCAGGCGCTCCATGATCTTCTCCCGGCCCAGGTGGCGCAAGTCCAGCCAGATGCCCTGGCCGTCAGCCTCGACGCCGCGGCCCTCGTCGATCTCCTGCTGCTCCGACCGGCTGACCAGATCGCGCGGGGCCAGCTCCATCTTGCCCTTGGCGTAGCGCTCCATGAAGCGCTCGTGCTTGTTGTTGAGCAGATAGCCCCCCTCGCCGCGGCAGGCTTCGCTCATCAAAATGCCGTGCTTGTACAGCCCGGTGGGGTGGAACTGCACGAACTCCATATCCATCAGCGGAATGCCGGCGTTGTAGGCGATGGCCACGCCGTCTCCCGTGTTGGCGAAGGCGTTGGAGGTGATCTTGTAGGCCCGGCCATAGCCGCCGGTGCCGAAGAGCACCGCTTTGGCCCGCATGGTGTAGATCTTGCCCTGCAGCACATCCATGGCCACCACGCCGCGGCACACATTGTCCTCGATGATCAGGTCCATGCAGTACCATTCGTTGTAGAACTTGACCTTGTGGCGCAGCGCCTGCTCGTGGATGGTGTGCAGCAGCACATGGCCGGTCCAGTCGGCCGCGTAGTTGGCGCGCGGCGTGCTGTGGCCGCCGAAGCGGCGCTGGGCAATGCGGCCATCAGGGGTGCGGCTGAAGACACAGCCCATGTGCTCATACTCGTAGAGCACATCGATGGCCTCGCGGCACATGATCTCGATGGCGTCCTGGTCGCCTAGCCAGTCTGAGCCCTTGATGGTGTCGAAGACATGCAGATCGACGCTGTCGATGGGGGCGTCGCCCGCGGGGATCTGCTCCAACGGGCCGTCAGGCCCGCCGCCGGCCACCGGGCGCACATTGTTCAGCGCGCCGGCAATGCCGCCCTGGGCCGCGCCGCTGTGGGAGCGCAACGGGTGGATCTTGGATAGCACCGCCACATCCTGCACACCCTGCTTGGCCGCCACCATGGCGGCCCAACTGCCGGCCAGGCCGGCGCCGACGATCAGGATATCATGGACGATGATTTCGGTCTCTGGCATCATATTGCTCCTGGCGCAACTTTGCGCAGCAATCGTGACAAGAATTAGTGAACACTTGCACGATTATAGCAGCTTTGCGGCCAGCAGCCTATGATACAGATCATATCAAGCCTTGCAGACTCTGAACTCTCTCGCCCGCGGGCAGGTCGCAGGGCGAGTTTGCATCTGTCGCGGTGGAGTTCCAGCCGCCAGCGGGGAATGATGATCCAGGCGAGGCGGCGCGGCCCGCAGCGCTCCGTTGGCATGGCTGACCTGCGACGCGATCAGTTGCGTTTCCAGCCGCTTGGACTATAATTCCTCTGTCGACTGATTTTCCAAACTCAAGTGTGTGACAGGAGCATACGGATATGTTAAATTCAGAGATTCAGCAGGCGCTCAACGATCAGATCCAAAAGGAGTTCCACTCCGCCTACATCTACCTCAGCATGTCGGCCTATTTCGAGGCCGAGAACCTGGCCGGCGCGGCGAGCTGGATGCGCAAGCAGGCCGGCGAGGAACAGGAACACGCGCTCAAGATCTTCGACTTCATCCTCGACCGCGGCGGCCATGTGGTGTTGCAGGCCATCGGCCAGCCAGCGGTTGACTTTGCCTCGCCCCTGGCTGTCTTCGAGGACGCCTACGCCCACGAACGCAAGGTGACCCAGTCGATCCACGACCTGTACGCGCTGGCGCTGCGCCAGAATGACTACCCCACCCAGGTGATGCTGCAGTGGTTCATCGACGAGCAGGTGGAGGAGGAGAAGACCTCCAGCGCGATCATGGCCCAGCTCAAGATGGTGGGCGACTCGCCGGCCGCGCTGTTGATGATCGACCGGCAGTTGGCCGCGCGGACCAGCGAATAGCAACCCGCGATGCATCGATCAGGATGCATCGCCATGGCATGACCGCCAGGCGTCCCGCCGACTCTGGAGCGAGTCGACCGCCAGAGCCGCGGGACGCCTTTGAGATCACGGCTTAGATGCGCGATCTGTCTGACCGGCCAAAACAACGCACCTTCATTGCGCCCTCTGCGGTCAGAACCGGAGCTGACATGACACAAAGCGACGTGAACTGGAGATCGACCGATGGCCTGCCGCTGGTGGGCCGCTGCTGGCAGCCGGCCGGCGAGCCGCGGGCTGTGATCTGCCTGGTGCATGGCCTGGGCGAGCACTGCGGGCGCTATGCCCACGTGGCCGCGGCGCTGAACGACGCGGGCTATGCCGTGTTGGCCTGCGACAAGCGCGGGCATGGCCGCTCTGGCGGCAAGCGGGGCCACACCCCCACCTACGAGGCGCTGATGGCCGATATCGACCTGCTGCTGGCGCAGGCGGAGCAGCGCTTCCCCGGCCGGCCGCGCTTTCTCTATGGCCACAGCCTGGGCGGCAACGAGGTGCTGAACTACGCCCTGCGCCGCAGACCCGCGCTGGCCGGCGTGATCTCCACCTCCCCCGGTCTGCGCACCGCCTACCAGCCGCCGGCGCTGCAACTGGCCGCCGGCCGGCTGATGAACCGGCTGTGGCCGGCCTTCACCATGCCCAATGGTCTGGAGCAGGCCGCGATCTCGCGCGACCCGGCCG
>JAKQCW010000026.1 GCA_029558955.1 Chloroflexota bacterium | reverse complement strand
GTTGCCACGCGGCCGGGGAAGCGCAGTCCCTTTGTCTCGAAACCCAGCGGCAGATGCACCAGCCGGAAATCCGGATAGGCGTTGCGCGTCACGCCATCGAATTGGATGCCCAGCCCCGCCAATCTGCCCCCGAACCAGTCTTGGAAGTGAAACTCCTTGTCGCGCCTGCTTTCGCGCTGGATCAACACCCCTCGGCGAATCGCTGCGTGGCACTCGACGAATACGTCAACCGCCGTCGTTGGCAGGGTGCGCTGTGGCGTCATAGCTCTCTCCTTCTTCAAACAAGACAAGTTGCTGGACGGAGGATTGGTAAAGGGATACTTGGGCTTGCGTCTGGGTGATATTCAGCTCATCGATGGCGTTTGTGATCCTTAGCATGAGTGTGTTGAAGCTGGTAAGCAATTCGCTACGATCACGTCCCGATGAAAGCTCCACCAACAACTGACTCAGCAGGATCACCTTGATGTCGTTCTGTGACAGTGTCCGTCCCTGGCCATTGAATTTGCGGATTTTCCATGCAGTATTGCCTATCGCTGCGTTGTACGCCGAATCGATGTCAACCCTATCGCGGGTATCGCCATGGCGCTTCCGGCAAACCAGCAGCACATCCAGATCGATAGGGCTTTTCGCCTGGCTTTTTGGCGTGGCGCCGGACATCTCGGATTTCACGGGCTGTGACTGGACGAATGTAAACCCGCTGCCCAGAACGGCTGCGGCGATGGCAGACCAGCCATCGGGGCGTGAATGATGGTAGCTGAATACCAACAAGCCGTCGTCCTTGAGCACCCGATGGCATTCTTGGAACACCTGGCTCAGCTTGTCGGCGAAGCTTTCCACATCTCCATCTTGGACTTCACCGATATGGCGAGTTGTGGCGCGATCTTGTGAGCACGGCTCATTGAAATACATCTGTTGCCAGACATAGAAGAAGTCGGCCAACTCCGAGTAGTGGACATTGTCGAAAAAGGGAGGATCTGTCACCACCAGGTCCACGCTTTTGTCGGGCAGATCAGTGTTTGCAGAGTTCCCGCATGACAGATAGACCGTCTGCCTGGGGATGCCGCCTGCAGGATATTTGTCGATCACGTTGGCGGCAATGGCTGGCGACAGCCCGAAGACTTTGCGGCTCGCTTGCTTACCGTTCTGGCGTTCCAATGCAGTCTCGAATGGCGCCTCCTTGTAACGGATGGCGCGCAGCATGCGGCTCTCGAACAGGGTGGAAAACGCGCCCGAACTCTTGCTCGTGCCCCACACATTGGCTTCGATAGGGGTGCGCTCCGGTTTGAGGATATGATGAGCGAACATGTGACGCACCGCGCCAGTTCCCTCACCCTTGTAGGAGGCAAACATGTTGTTGAACTCCAACACCCCGGAGAAGAGCAGCATCAACGCGTCGCGTTCAGGGCAAGCCGGCAGCTGCTGAATTCCGCCAGCCAACGTCGTGAGCGCCAGCAATTGCCGCCCGTTGAACATCTCGTCCCAGTAGCGATAGCCGTAATTGAGCACTTGCTGCGTGTTGAAACCGGGCAGAATCTCGACATGGGGCAGTGGAGGGTTCTTGCGGGCAAGTTCAGCACAGGCGAATTCGTAAGCGTTCTTGTCCTCCATTGTGATTGGTAGGTATTCTTTTGCACCATCACGGGTGAGGATCAGCTTTGCGTAGGGGCGATGCGCTGGCGGATGGCCTTGGGACAGCGCGCGTTCGGCCATGGCAAAGGTCTCGCCGCAACTGCGGCAAGTGGCATGGGCGCCACGCACAGACCCAGCCTGGGGATCAAAGCTCAGACGACAACGGGGACATGTCACATCCTCATTGCCATGAAGGTCCGGGAATACCTGGCCACAGTCGGGACAGATGACCTGAACCTGGGGAAAGCGCGCCTGATAGGTGTGGCGGGCAAACACATAGCTGGAAAAGAGATCAACTTGTTCCTGGCAGGCTGGGCAGGGCAGTGTCTTGACCCAGAAATAGTAGAGCACATCGCAGGCGGCGCCGTTGCGGTCAGCGCTGACATAAAGCTGCCGTAACTCGGTTTCGACCTGTCCTTGTAGCTGGCGGTACAGATCCAGCAATGGCTGGCGAGAAATCTTCGATAGCGCAGTCTTGACCAGGCGATAGGCCACCGGGTTAATGTCACGTCCAATGGCTGTACAGCCCAGCTTATATGCCTCACCCACTGTGGTGCCGCTGCCCATAAAGGGATCAAACACGACTAACCCGCCTAAGTCCACCGGTTCGTAGAGTAGACGCATAATGTCCGCGCCTGGAGGTTGTGAAGCGCCCAGGATCACCGCCCGGAACACAGAACCCAGCCGGCGCGCCCACCACTTGTGCATGTGATAAATCGGTCGATGCACTTCTTTGCGCCAGCTTTCGATCTCTGCGACCTCACTCAGGTGTTCGAATGGAAAATTTGTCTCGATGGCTTTGTTCACAGTGTACTTCCAGATTTCCGGCGGTCTTTGTTAAGCATTTTACCTGAGAACCAGTCAAATTCCCATTAGGCGGGTAGCACTGGCCCGGCGCGCTCCGAGTTTTGCTCCTCACGGCAGGAAGGCCGCAAACACCTGATTTCCCACCAGGCGCGCCTGGTGGGTCAGGCGCACACGATCGGGCAGGCGCTCCAGCAGCCCCAGACGCGCCAGCCGCTCGATCTCCGCGCCGAATACCGCCTGCATGGACTGGCCGTGGCGTTGCTGGAAACGCTCGAAAGTCACCCCTTCCCGCACCAGTCGCAGGCCAAGCATCATGGTTTCGCCCATGGCCAGCGGGGGAGCGATCTCTTCGCTGAACTCCACCCAGGGGGGCGGGGCGTGGCTCGGTCGGAGACCGGCCACAGCGTCTGAGGGCAGGCTCGGTCGGAGACCGGCCATAGCGTCTGTGGGCAGATCGGCCACAGCGTCGGGGGGCGGGGCGTGGCTCGGTCGGAGACCGGCCACAGCGTCTGAGGGCAGACCGGCCACAGCGTCGGGGGGCAGACCGGCCACAGCGTCTGGGTGGGAGGCGGTGCCTGTGGGTTGTGTGGTGATCTGCGCAATGTATTCTGGCGCCGGCCGGATCGCCGCCCAGCGCCGGCCCCCTTCCGACGAATGCGCGCCCGGCCCAAAGCCCAGATAGGCCTCGTTGCGCCAGTAGGTCAGGTTGTGACGACAGGCGAAGCGGGGATGGGTCGTCGGCTGAGCGGGAGACCGGTCGGATCTTGCCCAGTTGCTGATCTCGTACTGGAGATACCCCGCCGCTTCCAACATGTCGTCGGCGATCTCGTACAGGTCGGCGGCCAGATCGGGGCTGGGCTGCGCCAGGCGGCCGGCCGCGGCCCATTCGCCGAAGGGGGTGCCTTCCTCGATGGTCAGCGAGTAGAGGGAGAGATGTTCCGGCGCCAGGGCGATGGCCTGTTCCAGCGTGCGCCGCCAGGTGGTCGGGGATTGGTCAGGCAGCCCGTAGATGAAGTCCAGGTTGATGTTGTCGAAGCCGGCCGCGCGCGCGGCCTGGAATGCCGTGGCCGCCTCGCCGGCTGAATGGATGCGGCCCAGAAAGGTCAGCTCGGCCGGATCGAAGCTTTGCACCCCCATGCTCAGCCGGTTGATCCCCATCTGGCGCAGCGCGGTGAAACGGCTCACGTCCACCGTGCCTGGGTTGGCCTCGCTGGTGATCTCGGCGTCGGGCAGCAGGTCGAACGCGGCGCGGCAGGCGTCGATGATCCTGGCCAGCAGCGCCGCCGGCAGCACCGTGGGGGTCCCGCCGCCCAAAAACAACGTCCTGACGGCGGGCCGGCCGCGCGCTGCGCCGGCCTCTGCGATTTCCCGCGTCAACGCGGCCGTGAATGGCTCGAACAGTCGATTCAGCCCGGCGTAGGTGTTGAAGTCGCAGTAGGGGCACTTGCGCTGGCAAAAGGGGATGTGGAGGTAAAGGGAGAGGCTCATCGGGCGGGCCAGGCCGGCGCGTTCTCGAAGCGGAAGCCGTGGCCGCGCACGGTGACGATGTACTGATGCGAGGGGTCGATCTCGTTGAGCCGTTCGCGCAGCCGGCGCACCAGGGCATCGATGGCCTGCTCGCTGACCCCCTCCTCCAGCGCCTCGGGCCAGACCTGGCGCACCACCTCCTCACGGCCGACCACGCCCCCCTGCGACGCGATCAGCAGCGCCAGCAGGCGGAACTGGGCCGGCGACAGCGGCGGATCGACCACCTGCTCCCTGACGATCACCTGGCGCGTGTCCTCATCCAAGCGCAGCCGCTCGACGCCGGCCGGCAGGTCGAAGCTCAACGGCGCGGTCTCGCCCGCGTCCACAAAGGCCAGCTTGAAGCGCAGGGCGATCTGGATCTCGTCGCCGTCCTCCAGCATGCGCGGCATCGTCATCTCCTGGCCGTTGACGAAGGTGCCGTTCTTGCTGTGCAGGTCTTCGACGACATAGCCCTCCCGGCCATCCATCGTCTCCCACACCACGTGGGCGTGGCGGCGGGAGACCAGCCGGTCAGGCAGCACGATATCGCAATCGATGTCGCGGCCGATCACCGTGCGGCCGCGTTGCAGCGGCCAGCGGCGGCCGGCTTCGTCGCCGCCAGCCTGCATGATCAACATGGCGGTCTCTGCTAGGGCCATGAATGCATACCTCGTTGTTTGACAGCAGTCAGGACGTGGGCCATAATGACGCCATGCCTGTACCCTTTCAATCAGGAACTGTCCTGCGCGGACGCTACAAGATCGTCGAGTTGATCGGCCAGGGCGGCATGGGGGCCGTCTACAAGGCCGAAGATCTGCGCCTGCCCGGCCGGCTCTGCGCCGTCAAGGAGATTCTGCCCGAAGCGGGTGCGTTGCCCGAGGACATCGCCCAGATGCAGGAGCAATTCTACCGGGAAGCCTCGGTGCTGGCCCGACTGGATCATCCCAGCCTGCCCAAGGTCTCGGACTATTTTACCGAGAACAGCCGCGAATTGCTAGTCATGGACTATGTGCCAGGCCGCGATCTGAAGCAGGTGGTGGATGAGACCCGACGCCAGGGGCAGTTCCTGAGCGAAGGACAGATCCTCGACTGGGCCGACCAACTGTGCGACGCCCTGGCCTACCTGCATGGCCAGGAGCCGCCGGTGCTGCACCGCGACATCAAGCCATCCAACATCAAGCTCACGCCGCGCAACACCATCAAGCTGGTGGACTTCGGCCTCGTCAAGGTGCTGGCGGCCGACGAGAGCCGGACTGTTACTGTGGTGCAGGGCCGCGGCACGGTGCAGTACACGCCGCTGGAGCAGTATGGCGGCGACACCGGCCACACCGATGCCCGCACCGACATCTACGCCTTGGGGGCGACGCTCTATCACCTCTTCAGCGGCGCCGCGCCGGCCGATGCCAAGCAGCGTTTTCTCAAGCCGGGGGTTCTGACGCCGCTGCGCCAGATCAACCCGCAGATTTCAGCGCGCAGCGAACGCGCGGTGCTGCGGGCCATGGCCATGCATCCTGACGACCGTCCCAAAGATGTGCTGGAGCTGCGCGATGGGCTGCTGGGCGGCCGCAGCCAGTCGCGCGGCGTCACGGCGGCTCGCCAGGCGCGGCGTGAGCCATGGATCGAGGCGCTGCACAGGAACCGGCTGCTGGCCGGTGCGGTGGCTGGCCTGGTGTTGCTGGCCCTGTTGGCCAGCCTGCTGGCGCCGCGGCTGCCAGCCCAGCCTGGCGAACAAAATCCGGCCACGCCGGCGGCCACCAGCCAAATCGCACCCTGGTACACGTCGGCCTAAATCGGTCTTCACTCACTGCTCAAGCCGGTTCCGTGAACCGGCGGCGTTGTGGGCGCAAACCCGGCGGATCACGGATCCGCCGTGAGCAGGTGTGGGCGCAAACCCGGCGGATCACTGCTCAAGCCGGTTCCGTGAACCGGCGGCGTTGTGGGCGCAAACCCGGTGGATCACGGATCCGCCGTGAGCAGGTGTGGGCGCAAACCCGGCGGATCACTGCTCAAGCCGGTTCCGTGAACCGGCGGCGTTGTGAGCGCAAACCCGGCGGATCACGGATCCGTCGTGAGCAGGTGTGGGCGCAAACCCGGTGGATCACGAATCCGCCGTGAGCAGGTGAACTGAAGAGTTATCTACGCCACCTTGTACTAGACCACGCCTTCCGCTCTGGCCTTTCCGCTCTGGCCGGTCTCCGACCGAGCCAGTCCACGCCTACCGCGGCAGCTCGCGGCGTCTCCACAGATAGACCAGCGGGATGGCGCAGCCCACCAGCGTGATCACCGCCGCGCCCCAGGGCCTCAGCTCGCGCTGCAGCCAGGTTGCCCCCGGCAGCAGCCCCAGCCCATACAGCAGATAGGCCAGCAGGCCGCCCATCGCGATCAGCAACAGGGCGCGCAGCGCGGCGGCCGGCGCAGCCAGCATGGCGCGGAAGCCGACGAGCGTGAGCAGCAGCATCAGGCCGACGCTGGCCAGCGCCAATAGGAAGGCGACGCCGTCGATGCGGCGCGGCGGCAGCGGCGGCGGCGGAGTCGGCGTCGCGTCGGGCTGCGGCGTCACCACGGGGGTGGGGGTTGCCGTAGGGGTGGCTGTGGGGGTTGGCGTCTCAGTGGGCGGCGGGCTGGGGGTGGCCGTCGGCGTCGCCACTGCCACGCGCGCCTCCCCCTGTTCCAGGTCGACGATGTTCAGCAAGAGGCTGAGCGAACCGGCAGCCTGGCCGCTCTGCACCTGCACCTCGTAGTCGCCCGGCCGCTCCAGCACCACCGAGGTCTCGGCGTAGCCATCGCGCGTGCCCGTCTCTCCCAGCGGCAGCTCGAACTGGTCGATGCGCTGCTTCAGCTTGAAAGTTACCGGCGTGCCGTCCGGCGCCAGCCGGCCGTTGCTGTCCCGGATCGGGCCGGCCAGCACCCGCAGCGTGTCGCCCACCCGGGCCGTGAAGGTGTTGCTGCCCATCTGCACCCGCACATCGGGCACGCTCAGTGGGATCGACTGGCTGGGGTCGGGGCGCAGCTTTTCGGCCACCGTGTAGTTGATCGCGCTGATATCCACCGGGGAAGCGCCCGTGGGGGTCCACTCGCGGAAGAGCACGCGCATGGAGGCCTCCAGCAGCGGCTCCGTTCGGCCATAGGCGGCGAAATAGGCAGTCAGCTTGGTGATGTCGGTGGCGTCGAGGAAGAAGGGCGCGTCATAGGCGATGGCCACCAGCCGCTTCTGCTCCCGGCTGACCGGCCGCTGGCTGAGAAATTGACGCATCACCGCCGGGCCGGAAGCATCGGGCGCGTTGTCCAGCAGGCCAAACACGATCCAGTTGGCGTCGTTGATCAGCCCATCCACCACCTCATTGGCCAGGTTGGTCTCATCGCCCTCGGTGGTCGGGTTGAGCCAAGCCGCCAGTTGGTCGAAGGTCAGGCTGGCGATGCGCTCTGGCGCGGTCTGTCCGCTGGGCTGGTAAAGGCGCAGGACGATATCTGCCAGCGCCGTGGGGCCGATCAGCGGCGTCGCGGGGCAGTCGGCTGTGGCGCATTCGCTGCCGGTGCGCCCGTCGGTGATGAAGAGAATCGATTCGTTGGCGCCCGGCCCGGCCGGCATGCGTTGCGCCAGTTCGGCCGGGCTGGGGCTGAGCAGGGTGATCGCGTCGCGTGCGATCTGGGCCATGGCCGCGTCCTGCGTCTCCTGCGTCTCCAGTTGAGCGCCGTTCACCAGGCTGGAGCGCAGGTCCAACGACGGATTGAGCCGCGCCTTGAGCGTCAACACGCGCAGCACGGCCGCATCGACCCGGCGCCGGAAGTCGGGGTCGCTCTGGTATTTCTCCTGGAAGAAGGTGACGGTGTCCTTGATGTTGGCGATGGTCGCGTCAGGGTCGTCGTCCAGGCTCCAGCGCGCCAGCAACAGCAGATCGTTGCCGGCCAGCAGGGCATCCTGGGCCACGCGGCGGTGGGGGAAGCTCTGCAAGGTGGGGTCGTAGTGGCGGCGGATGGCCGGCGCGCCCAGGTCATCGCTGACCACCAGCCCGCGGCCGGCGTTGCGCCATTCGGAGAACTTGGGGTCTTCCAGCAGCGCCTGCGATAGCTGCGGCGCCAGGCTGATGGGTGGAATGCTCTCGCTGCTCCCTTGCAGCGCGGCGTAGCGGATGTGCGTGCTTTGCAGGCCATCGACCAC
>JAKQCW010000007.1 GCA_029558955.1 Chloroflexota bacterium | reverse complement strand
ACCCACTGGCCATCGTTGTGTGCCTTGACCCGGGTGGCCAGGCGCTCCTTGTTGCACGGTCCGTTGCCTTCGACGGTGTTCCAGAACTCGGCCCAGTCGATCTGGCCGTAGTCGTAGTGGCCGCGCGCCTCGTTCCACTTGAGGTCGGGGTCGGGCAGGGTCACGCCCAGCACCTTGGCCTGCGGCACGGTGGCGTCGATGAACTTCTGGCGCAGGTCGTCGTTGCTGATGCGCTTGATGCCCCAGCGCATGCCTTGCGCGCTGTGCGGGCTGTCGGCATCCGGCGGCCCGAACATGGCCAGGCACTTCCACCAGTAGCGGTTGACCGCGTCCTGCACCATCGCGCGCTGCTCGTCGGTGCCCTTCATCATCACCAGCAGGGCCTCGTAGCCCTGGCGCTGGTGGAAGGATTCCTCCTTGCACACGCGCACCATGGCGCGCGCGTAGGGGCCGTAGGAGCAGCGGCACAGCGGGACCTGGTTCATGATCGCCGCGCCATCGACCAGCCAGCCGATCACGCCGACGTCGGCCCAGTTGAGCGTCGGGTAATTGAAGATCGAGCTGTACTTGGCCTTGCCCGAGTGCAGGCCTTCGAGCATCTGGTCGCGGCTGGTGCCCAGCGTCTCGGCGGCGGAGTACAGGTAGAGGCCGTGGCCGCCCTCGTCCTGGACCTTGGCGATCAGGATGGCCTTGCGCTTGAGGCTGGGCGCGCGCGAGATCCAGTTGCCCTCCGGCAGCATGCCGACGATCTCGCTGTGGGCGTGCTGGCTGATCTGGCGCACCAGCGTCTTGCGGTAGGCCTCGGGCATCCAGTCCTGCGGCTCGATGCGCCCGTCGGCGTCGATGCGGGCCTCGAAGGCGGCTTCCTGCTCGCTCGTCGCATTGGAGACCGCTGCGAGTTTCTTTCCGGAATCGTCCGGAATGTCCATTGCCTGGGTGTACATGTGTTTCCTCCTAGCAAACACCGCACCGGGAAATACCGGCACGGAACGCGGGGTGCGCATGGCTGTGACCCCGCCTCCTCCTCAAAGGTCCGCCACGCCCGGGGCGCGGCGGGTGTTCATTGCATCCACGCCGGCGAGCGCTTCTCGAAGAAGGCCGTGAAGCCTTCGCGGGCTTCGGCGGTGGCGCGCTGGCGCGCGATGCGGCCGGCGGTCTCCTCGGCGACGGCGTCGTCGATCGGACGCCCGGCCAGCGCGGCGATCAGCTGCTTGGCGGCAAGCTGGGCCTGCGGGCCGCAGGCGAGCAGGGCCTGCACGAGGCGATCGACCGCGGCGTCGAGTTCATCCAGCGTGACGACCTCGCCGACCAGACCCATGGCCTTGGCCTCGACCGCGCCGAAGCGCTCCGCGCTCTGGAAGTAGCGCAGGGCGTGGCGCGGGCCGATGGCGCGCAGCACGTAGGGGCTGATCACCGCGGGGATG
>JAKQCW010000336.1 GCA_029558955.1 Chloroflexota bacterium | reverse complement strand
GTTACGAGTTACGAGTTACCCCACCATGACCTCTCTCGCCATCGCCATCGCCGCTTCCGACACCGCCGCCGCCCTGGCGGCCATGCAGCAGGCCGCGGGCCGCGCCGATCTGGCCGAGCTGCGCCTGGACCTGATGCGCGAGTTCGACCTGCCGGCGCTGCTGGCCGACCGACCGCTGCCGGTGATCGTCACCTGCCGGCCGCCGCGTGAAGGGGGCCGCTGGCAGGGCAGCGAGGCTGAGCGCCTGGACCTGCTGCGCCAGGCCGCCGCGCTGGGCGCAGACTACGTCGACCTGGAATGGGACGCGGCCGGGGAGATCGCCGACCTGGACCGCAGCCGCACCCAGGTGATCCTGTCGCGGCACGACTTCGCCGCCATGCCGGCCGACCTGGCCGCGCAGGCTGAGCGGCTGTGGCTGGCCGGCGCGGATGTGGTCAAGCTGGTGGGCATGGCGCAGCGGCTGGCCGACTGCGCCCCGGTGCTCCACCTGCTGGCCGAGGCGACGCGGCCCACCATCGCCATCGCCATGGGCCCGCACGGCCTGCTCAGCCGGCTGCTGGCCTTTCGCCATCGACACGCCCTGCTCAGCTTCGCCGCGCCCGATCCGCCCGCCGGCGCAGGCGAGACCGCCGGCACCGCCCCCGGCCAGATCACCCTCAGCGCCATGCGCGAGGTCTACCGCGTCCAAGCCCTCACCCGGCGCACCCATCTGCTGGGGCTGCTGGCCGGCGACGCCAACACGTCCCCGCTGGTGGTGCAGGGCAACCGCTGGCTGGACCGACAGGGGCTGGACGCGGTGCTGCTGCCGCTGCAACCTGCGCCCGACGAGCTCCCCGCGGACGCTGCGCCAGATTTTGAGCATGTGGCCCCGCTGGATGGGGTCATCAGAGATCCGCGCTCTCTGGCCGAGGTGATCGCCGCGCTGGCCAGCTTGACCGCTGGTCTCCCCGGAGCAACTGCCAATGGCTGATCCCCACACCGACCGCTTCTCGGCCCACCATCCCGGCGACCGACCCGTTGAGCAGCGCCTCGTCGGCCGGCCAGGTGATCTGACGCGGCCGATCACGCTCAGGCGCGCACAATCTGCAACTTGGCCATGCTGGCAATCAGTTGCTTGATGCCCTTGCCGGGGAAGGCCACGCTGACATACTCGTCGTCGTCGGCCAGCTCGGTCTTGATCACCACCCCTTCACCGAAAATGCCGTGATTGACCCGCTGGCCGGCCTTGAACTGCGGCTGGCGAGCGGGCGACGCCGGGGCCGCGGGCGCGCCGGTCGGCTGAGGCCGTTCGCGACCGGAGGGACTCCAGACCGTGGCGCGGGCGTCGGCCTGTTGGCGTCCGCCGGTTGAGTAGCCGCCGGCGGCAGCGGGTGCGCCGAAAGCGCTTCTGGCCCGCCCCTGGCTTGTCCGCATCCCCTGGCTGTTGATCAGGTCGCGCGGGATGTCCTTCAGATACTGACTGGGCGGATTCATTTCGCTGGCGCCGTAGAGGGTGCGGCGAAAGGCGTGCAGCAGGTAGAGGCGCTGCTTGGCGCGGGTGATGCCCACATAGGCCAGGCGGCGCTCCTCGGCCAGCCGGTCGGGGTCCTCCTGGCTGCGGCTGTGCGGAAAGACCCCCTCCTCCATGCCGGCGATGAAGACCACGGGGAACTCCAGCCCCTTGGCCGTGTGCAGGGTCATCATCGTGGGCGCGGACTGCTCCTCGGGCAGCTCGTCGCTGTCGCTGACCAGCGCGACCTCCTCCAGGAACGCGGCCAACCCCTCGCCGGCCGCCAGGTCGGCGTAGCTGGCGGCCACGGTGCGCAGCTCTTGCAGGTTCTCCCAGCGCCCCTCGCCCTCCTCGGTGCCGTCGCGCAGATAGCGGCTGTAGCCCGATTCCTCCAGGATGCGATCGAGCAACTGGCCCACCGTCAGCTCCTCTTTGGCGGCGACCCAGCCGGCCAGCAGTCGCCAGAAGCCCAGCAGCGCGCTCTTGGCCGCGTGGGCGAAGGGGGCCTCGTCCAGCGCCTGGGGCGCCGCAGCCTTGGCTGCCAGCGCGCCCCGCTCGCCGGCCAGCACCCGCAGCGCCTCGGTCTGCGATAGCCCCATCTGATACGCCCATTGCACCAGCGCGGTCTCGCTGGCCTTGCCGATGCGCCGCGGCGGCTCGTTGATGATGCGCGCCAGGCTCAGGCTGTCGTCGGGATTGTGTACCAGACGCAGATAGGCGATGGCGTCCTTGATCTCCTTGCGCTCGTAGAAGCGGGTCGCGCCCACCAGGCGATAGGGCAGGTTGCGGCGCACGAAGGCATCCTCCAGGGCGCGCGATTGGGCGTTGGTGCGATAGAGCACCACACAGTCGCCCGGCTCAACCCCACCCTGCGCGGTCAGCCGTGCGATCTCGTCCACCACGTAGTTGGCCTCGTCGATCTCGTCGTAGGCCTGGTAGACGGTCACCAGCGGCCCGCCGGCCCGGTCGGTGAAGAGCTTCTTGGGCGTGCGCCCCTGGTTGTACTTGATCACCTCGTTGGCCGCGTCCAGGATGGTCTGCGTGGAGCGGTAGTTGCGCTCCAGCAGCACCTGCTGCATGTCAGGAAAATCCTTGCGCAGACGCTGGATGTTGCGCGGATCGGCGCCGCGCCAGCCGTAGATCGATTGGTCCTCATCGGCGACGCAGAAGAGATTGTGGTGCGGCCCCAGCAGCAGCCTGACCAGCTCATACTGTGCGATGTTGGTGTCCTGGAACTCATCCACCAGCAGGTGCAGATAGCGCTCCTGGTAACGGCCGCGCACCTCGGCGTTGTCACGTAGGAGCAGGGCGCATTCCATCAGCAGATCGTCGAAATCCAACGCGTTGTTGACGCGCAGCAGCTCCTGATAGCGGACGTAGATGCGGCCGGCCACCTCTTCCCAGTAGGTGCGCGCCTGAAAATCGGCCGGCGCGATCAGCTCGTTCTTGCATTTGCTGATCTGGCCATGCATGGCCTGCGGCCGGTAGAGCTTGTCGTTGAGGTCCAGCTCCTTGATCACCGCCTTGATCACCCGCAGTTGGTCGTCGCTGTCGAAGATCACGAAGTTGCCGCCAAAGGGCGTCTGCTCCCGCTCGCGCCGCAGAATCTGCGCGCAGATGGCGTGAAAGGTGCCGATGGTCAGGCCGCGCAGGCCGCCGCGGCTGGTGGAGAGCGACCCGTCGAAGGCCTCCACCCCCAGGATGCGCTCGATGCGGCTGCGCATCTCCCGCGCCGCCTTGTTGGTGAAGGTGACGGCCAGCAGCCGGTAGGGATGCACGCCGCGCTGCTGCACCAGCCAGGCGACGCGCTGGGTCAGCACGCGCGTCTTGCCGGAGCCTGGCCCGGCCAGCACCAGCACCGGCCCATCAGGCGCGGTCACGGCTGCAATCTGTTGTTCGTTCAGACCTGCTAGGAGTTCGGACATGGGAAGTAATGCGTAATGCGTAATGCGTAACCCGGAGGTGTGTGGGGATGGGGGGTGGCGGCGTGATGCGTAATGCGTAATGCGTAATGCGTAACTCGTAACCCGTAACGCTCTGGCCGGTCTCCGACCGAGCCAGCCTGCGCCGCCTGCCGCACCTGCCGCACCCTGCGCTCTGGCCGGTCTCTGACCGAGCCAGCCTGCGCCGCCTGCCGCGCCCTGGGCTCTGGCCGGTCTCTGACCGAGCCAGCCGACGCCGCCTGCCGCGCCCTGTGCTCTGGCCGGTCTCTGACCGAGCCAGCCGACGCCGCCTGCCGCGCCCTGGGCTCTGGCCAGTCTCCGACCGAGCCAGCCTGCGCCGTCTGCCGCGTCCTGTGCTCTGGCCGGTCTCCGACCGAGCCAGCCTGCGCCGCCTGCCGCGTCTGCCGCGCCCTGCGCTCTGGCCGGTCTCCGACCGAGCCAGCCTGCGCCGTCTGCCGCGTCCTGCGCTCTGACCGGTCTCCGACCGAGCCAGTCGGCGCCGCCTGCCGCGTCCTGTGCTCTGGCCGGTCTCCGACCGAGCCAGCCTGCGCCGCCTGCCGCGCCCTGCGCTCTGGCCGGTCTCTGACCGAGCCAGCCTGATCATGGGATCAGAAGCACCTTGCCTGCGGTCTGGCGGCTTTGCAGCAGGCGATGGGCCTCGGCGGCCTGGCTGAGGGGCATGGTGCGGTCGATGCGCACTTTGATCTCGCCGCTGGCCACCCACATAAAGAGATCGCCGGCCCGGCTGAGCAGCTCAGAGCGCGTCGCGATGTAGTGGCCCAGCGTGGGGCGGGTGACGAAGAGCGAGCCCTTCTGGTTGAGCACCTGCAAATCGATGGGGGGCACCGCTCCGCTGGACTGGCCAAAGAGCGCCATCAGCCCGCGCGGCCGCAGGCAGTTCAGCCCCCGGTCGAAGGTCGCCTGCCCCACCGAATCATAGACCACATCCACGCCGCGGCCATCGGTGATCTCCCTGACCTCCTGCTCGTAATCCGCTTCCGTGTAGATGATCACACGGTCCGCGCCGTCGGCCCGGGCCAACTCGGCCTTGGCCTGGCTGCCCACCGTGGCGATGACCGCCGCGCCGGCCCGCTTGGCCATCTGCACCAAAAGCGAGCCGGTGGCGCCGGCCGCCGCATGCACCAGCGCCACATCGCCATGCCGCAGCGGATAGGTGCTGTGGGTCAGATAGTGCGCGGTCATCCCCTGCAACAGCACGGCCGCGGCCGTGCCGAAGGTCAGGCTGGCCGGCAGCGGCGTCAGCCGGTCGGCCGGAACCACCGCGTATTCGGCATAGGCGCCCCGCACCATGCAGTAGGCCACCCGGTCGCCCGGCTTGACCACCGCCACATCGGGCGCGACCGCCTCTACCACGCCCGCGGCCTCCATGCCCGGCGTGAAGGGCAGGGGGCTGGGGTAGGCCCCGGTGCGGTGATAGACATCGATGAAGTTCAGGCCCGCGGCCGCGATCTTGATCAGCGCCTGGCCTGGCCCAAGCTCAGGGAGCGGCGCCTCGCCGTAGACGAGCGCTTCCGGGCCGCCGAATTGATGAATCTGGATGGCTCTCATGACAAAAGGCCTTTCATCGGGTGTGCTGAGGCTTTGGATATGCTGAGCTGTGTGAGGCAGCTTGCCGGGAACCTGCTGATTGTACCCGAAATCCAAGGCGCGGCCAAACAGCAAGCCAGCCGGAAGCGACCCGCAGCGCGCATCTTTTGAAGGTCGGTCGTGTTTCTATCTTTGCATTTTCAGCGCCAGCGTTGGCGAACCCGCCCCGCTGGCGCAAGCTGTTTCTTTGGAGGTTCCATCATGCTAACCGATCAGCAACGCGTGGTAGTCACTGGCATGGGCGCCGTGACGCCGGTGGGCAACGACGTGGCCACCATGTGGGCCAGCCTGCTGGCCGGCCGCAGCGGCGTCGGCCTGATCACCTGCCTGGACATGTCACAGCTCAAGACCAAGATCGGCGCGGAAGTCAGAGATTTCGACCCGACGCTTTACATGGATCGCAAAGACGCGCGTCGCTGCGATCGCTACACCCACTTTGCGCTGGCCGCCGCGGCCCAGGCGGTCGCGGACGCGGGCCTGACCATGGATCAGGAAGACCCCTGCCGGGTCGGCGTGATCGTCGGCTCTGGCATCGGCGGCTCGATCACCATGTTCGAGCAGTATGACGTGTTGCGTGAAAAAGGGCCGCGGCGAGTCAGCCCCTTCACTGTCCCCAGCATGTTGGCCAATTCCGCCTCCGGCCAGGTAGCCATCAGCCTGGGCGCGCGCGGGCCGAATCTGGCGCCGGTGCTGGCCTGCGCCACCGGCAACGCGGCCATCGGCGAAGGCTTTGCCCTGATCCGCCGCGGCGCGGCCGAGGTCATGGTGGTGGGCAGCTCTGAGGCGGCGTTCTCCGACCTGGCCATGGCCGGCTTCGAGATCATGGGGGCGCTGTCGGCGCGCAACGACGACCCGGCCGGCGCGTCCCGCCCCTTCGACGCCGGCCGCGATGGCTTCGTCATGGGCGAGGGGGCCGGCATGGTGGTGCTGGAAAGCCTGGCCCATGCCCGCGCCCGCGGCACCCACATCTATGGCGAGATTCTGGGCTATGGCCTGACCGCCGACGCCTATCATCCCACCGCGCCGCGCGGCGATGGCCTGGGCGCCTCCGAAGCTATGGCAGCCGCGCTGCGCGAGGCCGGCCTGGCCCCGCAGACGGTAGACTACATCAATGCCCACGCCACCAGCACCGCACTGGGCGACGTGGGCGAGACCGCGGCCATCAAGCGCGTCTTTGGCGACCACGCCCTGCGGCTGCCGGTCAGCTCCACCAAGTCGATGATGGGCCATCTGTTGGGCGCGGCCGGCGCCGTCGAGGCCATCGTCTGCCTGAAGGCGATGCAGGACGGCATCATTCCCCCCACCATCAACTACGAGACGCCCGACCCGGTCTGCGATCTGGACTGCGTGCCCAACGTCGCGCGCCGGGCTGAAGTGCGTGTAGCCCTCTCCAACTCCTTTGGCTTTGGCGGCCACAACGCCACCCTGGTGATGGGCCGGCTGGACTGACGCCGCCCCCTCAAGCCATCGGCAAGGAACCATCCCATGAGTGCTTTGCAAGGATCGTCATGAGCAACGCGACCTCTCATCAGCCTGGCATGAACGGCGTCGGGCGCCAGCGGGCCATGCTCCGGCCGCGCTACGCCCAGATCGTCGGCTGGGGCACGGCGCTGCCGGAGCGCATTGTCACCAACGACGACCTGGCGCGCCTGGTCGACACGTCGGACGACTGGATTCGCAGCCGCACCGGCATCCAGGAGCGCCGCATGGCCACCAGCCCCAAGGAATCCACGGCGACGCTGGCGATCCAGGCCGCGCGCGAGGCGTTGCGGGTGGCTGATGTGCCGGCCAGCAGCCTGGACGTGGTCATCTGCGCCACCACGTCGCCGGAATACCTCTGCCCCTCCACCGCCTGCCTGGTGCAGAACGCGCTGGGCGCGCCCCGGGCCGGCGCGTTCGACCTGAATGCGGCCTGCTCCGGCTTCGTCTACGGCCTGTCGGTGGCCCGCTCCCTGGTGCTCTCCGGCGATGCGGACTATGTGCTGGTGGTGGGTGCGGAGACGCTGACCCGCTTCCTGGACTGGACCGACCGCAACACCTGCATTCTCTTCGGCGACGGCGCGGGCGCGGTCTTGGTGGCCGCCAGCCATGAGCCGGGAGGTATCCTGAGCTGCGTGCTGGGCTCGGACGGCTCCGGCAGCGACCTGTTGATGGTGCCGGCCGGCGGCAGCGCCCACCCTCCCACCATGGAGACGGTGGCCAACCGCATGCACATGCTCCGGATGGATGGCAAGGCGGTTTTTCGCTTTGCCGTACAGGCCATGGCCGACGGCACGCGCGACGCGGTGGCCAAGGCCGGCCTCAGCCTGGCCGAGGTCGATCTGGTGATCCCCCATCAGGCCAACGTGCGCATCATCCAGTCATCGGTGGTCAAGCAGTTGAAGATCCCCGAGCAGAAGGTCTTCGTCAATCTGGAGCGCTATGGCAACACCTCGGCTGCCTCGATCCCCATCGCCCTGTGCGAGGCCATCGAGGCGGGGCGGGTACGGCCGGGGCAGAACCTGGTGCTGGCCGGCTTCGGCGCGGGCCTGACCTGGGCAGCCACCGCGATCCACTGGTGTGCGCCGGTGGAGCGGACGCCTGCCCCCTGGTGGAAGGATGCACAGCGCGAGGCGGGCTATCAGTTGGCCTCGGCCCGCTCTACCTGGCGACGCCTGGCCCGCCGCGCCTACGCCGATGTCATGGGCCCGGCCGATGCACCCACCGTGCGCGGCCGGCTGCGGACCGCCATCGACGCCGGCCGCAGCGCCTGGCAGACCCACAAGCCATCCAGCCGGCGCTGACCGGCGAGACGATGGAGTCGCGACAAACAAAAACAGCCCAAGGATGAAATCATCCTTGGGCTGTGCCTTGTCAGTTTATGACGGCTGGCGAGACTAAAGCGCCACGACGCGGCTGGCCTGGAGGCCTTTGCGGCCCTGCTCCACATCGAACTCGACCTGCTGGCCTTCGTTCAGCGTGCGATAGCCCTCAGCCTGGATCTCGGTCTGGTGGACGAAGACGTCCTCGCCGTTGGCGCGGGCGATGAAGCCATAGCCCTTAGCATTGTTGAACCACTTGACGGTTCCCTGTTCACGGGTAGACACGGTCTGCTTCTCCTTACTTCTGACGCGGCAGCGTCTGGCTGCCGCCTTGCTGGGTATTACGTGGCCAGATCGGTCCCGCCTGGGCAACAAAAACAGCCACCGGGGGTAACACCTGGTGGCTGCCTATGACCAAACAGGGACTTACTGAACCTACAGCGACAAGGGTAGCACCCCTGCCCGTTTCTGTCAAGTTCGATGGCTGAGACTTCGCAAGCCCAGGGTTGAACCGGCGGCAGGCGTCAAAGCGTCTCGCCGCTGGCCACCTCTCCGCCGTCGGCCGATACCACGACGCGCGGGCGGATGACCACGTTGCGACCGATCTTCAGGCCGGCCGGCACCTGAGCCCGCTTGCCGATCAGCGTCAGGCCGGTGTTCAGTTGGTTGGGCATGACGCGGTTGGGCGTAGGATCGTTGCCCCAGCCGACGATGCTGCCCTCGCCCACCTGGGCGCGCTTGTCGATGATCGAACGCTCGACGCGGGCCCCGGCGCTGATCACCGTGCCGTTCATGATGATGGAGTCGCTGACCTCGGCGCCCTCCTCCACCACCGCGCCGGGGCCGATGATGGAGCGCGTCACCCCGCCAAAGACCTGACAACCGTCGCACAGCAGGCTACCTTCGACCCGCGCGGCGGCGCCGGTGAAGGCAGGCGCCAACTGCTCGCTGCGGGTATGGATCACCCAGTCAGGATCATACAGGTCCAGCGCGGGGGTCTCGGCCAGCAAGGCCATGTTGGCCTCCCAGTACGCCTGCACCGTGCCTGCGTCCATCCAATAGCCGTCGAAGCCATGGGCGTACATGGCCTGGCCAGCCTTGAGCATGCCCGGCACCACGTGGCGGCCAAAGTCCACGTCGCCCGCGCCGGGACCGGTCAGCCAATCGACCAGGGCCGAGCCTTTGAAGACATAGATGCCCATGGAGGCCATGCGGCTGAGGGTGCGCCGCGGCTTCTCCTCGAAGCGCGTCACGCGGCCGCTGCTGTCTGCGCCGACCATGCCGAAGCGGTGGGCCTCGTAGGGGCTGACCGAACGCACGCCGATGGTGCAGTCGGCGTTGCTCTCCTCATGGAAGCGCAACATCGGGCGGTAATCCATCTTGTAGATGTGGTCGCCAGCCAGAATCAGCACCGTGTCCACCCGTTGCTCGGCGATGTAGTCCAGGTTGAAGCGCACCGCGTCGGCCGTGCCCCGCTGCCAGGCGCCGGCCTCCCCCTCGCCGCTGACGTAGGGCTGCAAGAGGCGCACGCCGCCCACGGCGCGATCCAGGTCCCATGGCTTGCCGTTGCCGATGTGATCGTTGAGCGAGCGGGGCTTGTACTGGGTCAACACCGCCACGTTGAAGATGTCGGAGTTGATCAGGTTGGAGAGCGAGAAATCGATGATGCGGTATTTGCCGCCGAAGGGGATCGACGGCTCGGCGCGCTCCGCAGTGAGAATGCTGAGGGCCGGGCTGGAGCCGCCGGCCAGAATCATTGCCAGGATACGCATGAGAAGCTCCTTTTACACCGTCTCACCGCTGGGCACGAAGCCATCGAAGGGGCTGAAGGCCTCTTCCTCGACGGAGGCGTTGACCAGGACGTTGCGACCGATGCGCACGTTGGAGGGGATGTGGGCGCCCTTGCCAAACACGCTGACGCCCATCCACAGCTTGTCCGGCCCCAGCTTGTTGGCCACATCGAAGTCGCCGCCAAAGCCCAGCTGCGCGCCGGAGCCTACCACCACCTCCTTGTCCACTACCACCTTGTCCAACACCGCGCCGGGGCCAATCCAGGCGTCGTTCATCACCACCGACTCGCGCACCACCGCGCCCGGCGAGACGTAGACTCCCGGCGAGAGCACCGAGCGCTCCACCTGGCCGCGAATGATGCAGCCGTTGGCCACCAGGCTGTTGTGGATGCGCGCCTGCGGGCCCAGCTTGACCGGCGGCCGCTCCTGGCTGCGGGTACGCACCGGCCAGGTGTCGTCGTACAGCTCGAGCTTCGAGTTGGGATCCAGCAGGGCCATGCTGGTCTCCCAGTAGCTGTCGATGGTGCCCACGTCCACCCAGTAGCCCTCGAAACGATAGGCGAAGGAGCGAAAGTCACGGATCATCTCGGGGATCACATGCTTGCCGAAGTCCAGGTCAGGGTGCTCCTCGGCGCCGGCCCTCAGGCGCTCCTCCAGCACGTCGGCGTTGAAGATGTAGATGCCCATGCTGGCCAGATTGCCTTTGTCCCGCTCCTTGGGCTTCTCGTGGAAGGCGCTGATGCGCAGCTCGTCGTCCACCGACATGATGCCGAAGCGGTCGGTCTCCTCGAGCGGCACCTCCATCACGGCCACGGTCAGGTCGGCGCGTTTCTCCTCGTGGAAGCGAAGCATACTGGCATAGTCCATCTTGTAGATGTGATCGCCGCCCAGCACCAGCACCCGCTCGGCGCGCATCTCATGCACGTAATCAAAGTTCTGCAAGACCGCGTCGGCCGTGCCGCGGTACCAGACCTGCGTGCCGCCCCCCACCTGGTAGGGCTGAAGCAGCCGCACGCCGCCGGAGGCCCGGTCCAGGTCCCACGGCTTGCCGATGCCGATGTGCTCGTTGAGCGAGTGCGGCCGGTATTGCGTCAACACCGCGATGTTGTAGATGTTGGAGTTGACGCAGTTGGAGAGGGTGAAGTCGATGATGCGGTATTTGCCGGCGAAGGGCACTGAGGGTTTGGCCCGTTTCTCCGAGAGCACGGTCAGGCGGGTGCCTGCACCGCCTGCCATGATCATGGCGACTACCTTCATGGGAGCCTCCTTGCTGAGGGATACTGTGATCTGAAGCCAGGCGGGCAGCGTGAGGGGTGTCCACGTTGACCCGCGCCGTTAACTGTGCTATATTCTAGCCCAGCATTGATTTGGTGGCAAGTGCCCACGACATCACAAAGCAGTTGGCGGCATATCGGTGATCTGCTTGCGGTGAAATCAGGCGTTCAGGCGCCAAATCGAAGCGATGTTGCAGGCTTTGGAGAGGTAGCTCAAATCAGAAGACGCGCATGATCAGTGACCCCTCGCCCGGCGACTACCTGGGCAATGTGACATTCACCGTGCTGGACGTGGAGACCACGGGGCTGAGCGCGGCCAGCGGACACCGCATCTGCGAGGTCGCGCTGTTGCGTCTGCGCGGGAGCAAGGTGCTGGACAGCTTCGAGAGCCTGGTGGACCCGCAGCGCTCCATCTCCCCCGGCGCATCGGCCGTCAACCGCCTGACCGACTTCCACCTCAACGGCCAGCCCCTTTTCAGCCAGGTGGCCGAGCGGGTGCAGGCGCTGCTGGAGGGCTCGGTGTTGGTGGCGCACAACGCCGCCTTCGATCTGAGCTTTCTGGCGGGCGAATGGCGACGGCTGCGCTGGCCGCCGCGCCTGGGCTTCACCGTGGACACCCTGCTGCTGGCCCGCCGCCTGTATGCCTTTCGCCACAACAACCTGGCCGAAGTGGCCCGCTCGCTGCGCGTGCGCATCGACCGGGAGCACCGCGCCATGGGGGACGCGTGGACGACGTTGCGCGTCCTGCAAGCCATGCTGGCCGATCTCAACCGCCAGGGTTCCGTGACCCTGGGGAATCTGCTCGATGCCCAGGGGGGCAACGTGCTCTGGCCGGAGCCGCCCAGCCTGACGCTGCCGCCGCCGCTGGAGACCGCTCTGGGCGACGGGCGGCGGCTCTGGCTGCGCTATCGCAACCAACAGGGGCAGGTCAGCGAACGCTGGGTCGAGCCGCTGGATGTGACCGGCGACGGCCGGACGCTCTACCTGGCCGCCTATTGCCTGGAGCAGGCCGAACAGCGCACCTTTCGCCTCGATCGCATCCTCGCCATGCGGCTGGACGACGCGGAGGACGAGCTCAGTTGAAACCGATGAACCCGCAGACCGTCGCCGAGCGCGCGGCCTGGAACCGCCTGCTGCTGGCGCTGCCTGATCCGCATCTGCTGCAAAGCTGGGAATGGGGCGCGGTCAAGGGGCAGACCGGCTGGGCCGCGCACCGTCTGGCGTGGCAGGCGCCCGGCCAGTCCGCACCCACGGCCGCGGCCAGCCTCCTCCTGCGCCGCCTCAGTCGGCTCCCCTGGGGCGTGGCTTACGTGCCGAAAGGGCCGGCGCTGGACTGGACTGACCCGGCCGCGGTGGAGCTGGCCCTGGGCGGCGTCGAGGCCGCGGCCCGCCAGCGCCGGGCGATCTTCGTCAAGATCGATCCCGACGTGGACCCCGACAGCCCGACCGGCCAGCAGGTGACGGCCACGCTGCGCCGCCGCGGCTGGCGCCCCTCGGCCGAACAGATTCAGTTCCGCAACACCGCGCTGCTGGATCTGACGGCCGGCGAGGAGGCCTTGCTGGCCGCCATGAAGCCCAAATGGCGCTACAACATCCGGCTGGCCGAGCGCCGCGGGGTGCAGGTGCGCCTGGGCGGCCCGGACGATCTGGCCACCTTTTATGCCCTCTACGTCGAGACCGGCAGCCGCGACGGCTTCATCGTGCGCCCCTTCGACTATTATGCGCTGACCTGGCGCACGTTCATGCAGCCGGTCGATGCCCAAGCGCCCTGGGCCAGCCTGTTGTTGGCCGAGGTGGCGGGAGACGCGGTGGCGGGGCTGATCCTTTTCGGCTTCGGCGCCACCGCCTGGTATCTCTACGGCGCATCCAGCCAACGGCAGCGCAGCCTGATGCCCAATCACCTCTTGCAGTGGGAGGCGATGCGCCTAGCAGCCAGCCGCGGCTGCACGACCTATGACCTCTGGGGCGCGCCCGACCTGCTGGAGGAAAGCGATGGCCTGTGGGGGGTGTGGCGCTTCAAGGAGGGCTTCGGCGCGCAGTTTGCCCCCCACATCGGCGCCTGGGATTTCCCCGTCAACCGGCAGCTCTACCCCCTCTACACAGAAGCCATGCCGCGTGCGCTGGACTGGATGCGCGGCCGGCATCGGCAGCAGCTCGTCGCGCCGGACAGCCCCGCCGGCGATGAGTGATCCGCGGGGATCGCTGTGCCGCCCCCGGCGGCGTCAGCAGGTTGTCGACGCCAGCTCCGCGGTGAAAGGCGCGCTCTCGCAGCGCCTCATGTCACCTCGGGCGCTGCTGTGGTGTATCGGGCGAAGAGGCGCTGCTCCACCACCTCCGCCATGCGCCGGGTCGCCTCGTGGATGTCCACAAACGAGGTGTAGAGCGGGGTGACGCCCAGCCGGATGTTGTCGGGGGCGCGATAGTCGGGCAGCACCAGCCGATCCTCGATCAACGCCAGGTCGATGCCCAGCGCCTCGGCGTGGCCCAGGCTGATGTGCGACCCGCGCCGCGCCGGATCGCGCGGCGAGTTGAGGGTGTAGCCCAGCGGGGCCAGCAGCGCCTCCCACAGCCCCACCAGGTACTCCGTCTGGCGCTGCGACTTGGCCCGCAGCGCGTCCATCCCCGCCTCCAGCAGCAGATCCACTGCCGGCTCGATCAGCGCAGTGGAGAGCATCGGCTGCGTGCCGGTCAGAAAGCGCCGGATCCCCTCCGCCGGCCGGTAGCCCAGGCCAAAGTCGAAGGGCCGCGCCTGGCCCCACCAGCCGCTGATGGGGTTGAGGAGCTGCTCTTGCAGGTCGCGACGGACGTAGAGGAAGGCCGGCGCGCCCGGCCCCCCGTTGAGGTACTTGTAGGTGCAGCCGATGGCCAGATCGGCGCCGCTGCCGTTCAGGTCCACCGGAACCGACCCCACCGAGTGGCTGAGGTCCCACAGCGTCAACGCGCCGGCCGCGTGCGCGGCCGCGGTCAGGCCCGCCATGTCGTAGAGGTAGCCGCTCTTGAAGACCACGTGCGACAGCGTCAGCAGCGCCGTGTCGCCGTCCAGCCGCGCCCGCAGCGCCTCCTCCGGGCCGTGGATGCCGTCGGGCGACGCGATCACGTCGATGCGGTGCTGGCCGCCCAGCAGCTCGGCGATGCCCTGCAGGATATACAGGTCGGAGGGGAAGTTCAGGTCGTCGCTGACGATGGTGCGGCGGCCGGGCCGGGCGCGCAGGGCGGCCACCGCCAACTTGAACAGGTTGACCGAGGTCGAGTCGGCGACGATCACTTCATCCGGCTGTGCGCCGATGAGCTGCGCGATCTTGGCGCCGATGCGCTGGCAGGCCGTCCACCAGCCCTCGTTCCAGCCGCGAATCAGCCGCTCGCCCCACTGTCGCTGCACCAGGTCGGCCGCCAGCTCGATGCTGACGCGCGGCAGCCGGCCCAACGAGTTGCCGTCCAGGTAGATCAGATCGGGGTCGGCGATGACGAAGCGGTCGCGGAAGTGCGCCAGCGGGTCGGCCGCATCCAGGCCATGGGCGTAGTCAATGTCCGTTCTCATGGGTGGATATCCTCACGTGATCGATCCAACACCGGCTTCGTCGGAAGACCGGCAGCCTGAGTGCCAGGGCCGTTGCGCAACGCCAACGGTCCCTGGCCGCCGACGCGCAGTGCGCAGCCAGCCGAAGACGTTCATGAGGCGTATGGGGCATCTGCTTGCAGCCGCTGGCGGCGGTTATCCGCCTGCACGCAGGCTCACTCTTGCCAGGGAAACGGCTGGATCGGTTCAGCTTTCCCCAGAACGCGCCCATCAATCACGTACCTTTGTTGATGGACGCGTCCTGGGCGATCTACAGCTCGCTGGACCGCGTGCGAATCCGCTCCACCGTCGCGGCGATGAACTCGGCCACGGGGAGGTCGTTTTGGCGGCTGCCGTCGCGGCGGCGCAGCGAGACGGCGTGATTGGCCATCTCCTGGTCGCCCACCACCAGCATGTAGGGCACCTTCATCAGTTGGGCGTTGCGGATCTTGGCATTCATGCGTTCGCTGCCCAGGTCGGCCGCGCCGCGAATGCCCGCTTCACGTAGCTGCGCTGCCACATGGCTGGCGTACTCCGCATGCCCATCAGTGATGGGGATCACCCGCACCTGTTCCGGCGCCAGCCAGACAGGGAAAGCGCCGGCGTAGTGCTCGATCAGGAAGCCGATCATGCGCTCATGGGTGCTGAGGGGCGCGCGGTGGATGCAGAGCGGCGTCTCGTCGTGGCCCTCGGCGTTGACGAAGTGCAGGTCGAAACGCTCCGGCACGGCGAAGTCCACCTGGTTGGTGGCCAGCGTGAACTCGCGGCCGATCGCGCTCCAGATCTGTACGTCGATCTTGGGGCCGTAGAAGGCGGCCTCGTCAGGCACTTCGACAAAGGGCACGTTGCCGTTGATCATCGCCCGGCGCACCATCTCCTCGGTCTTGAGCCACAGCCGTTCGTTGTCCACGTACTTCTTGCCCAGGCCCTTCTTGCTGTGCGTGCTCAGCCGCATCACGTAGCGGTCGATGCCGAACAGGTCGAAGTAGGCCCGGTACATGGCGATCACGGCCATGAACTCTTCCTCGAACTGCACCTCGGAGCAGTAGATGTGGGCGTCGTTCATCTGCATCGAGCGCACCCGCAGCAGGCCCATCAGCTCGCCGCTCTTTTCGTAGCGGTAGCAGGTGCCATACTCGGCCAGCCGCACCGGCAGGTCGCGGTAGCTGCGCGGCTTGGCGCCGAAGATCTTGTGGTGGAAGGGGCAGTTCATCGGCTTCATGTAGTAGCGCACCCCTTCCAGCTCCATGGGCGGATACATGGACTCGGCATAGTAGGGCAGGTGGCCGCTGCGCTGGAAGAGCGCCTCTTTGGTCAGGTGCGGCGTGCGCACCCGCTGATAGCCGGCCTTCTCCTCCATCTCCTTGGCCAGCGTCTCCAGCTCCTCGATCAGGATGCCGCCGTTGGGCAGCCAGAGGGGCAGGCCGGGGCCGATCTCGTCGTCGAAGATGAAGATCTCCAGCTCCTTGCCCAGCTTGCGATGGTCGCGCTTCTTGGCCTCCTCCAACATCTGGAGATAGGCTTGCAGCTCCTTCTTGTTGGGCCAGGCCGTGCCGTAGATGCGCTGCAACATAGGGTTGGCCTCGTCGCCGCGCCAGTAGGCGCCGGCCACCGTCATCAGCTTGAAGGCGTCGGCCGGGATCTGGCCCGTATGCTGCATGTGCGGCCCGCGGCAGAGGTCTTCG
The DNA here is from genome assembly GCA_029558955.1 of Chloroflexota bacterium. Taxonomy (GTDB): domain Bacteria; phylum Chloroflexota; class Anaerolineae; order JAAEKA01; family JAAEKA01; genus JAAEKA01. The sequence continues at coordinate 35,273 of JAKQCW010000336.1, read as the reverse complement.
AAGGTGTCATGCTTGTAGGTGCTGATCACCGGCGCCTCGTCGGTCTCGTTGCCGTACTCGTCGATGCCGCCCTGGGCCAGCCCGTCGATCAGCTCCAGCTTGTAGGGCTGATCGGCGAAGAGCTGGCGCGCCTCGTCGGCGCTGACCTGGCGGTACTGGAAGGGATGCCGGCCGGCGATCACCTGGCGCATGCGTTTTTCGATGGCCTCCAGGTCCTCGGGGGTGAAGGTGCGCGGCCTGCCATCGTCGCCCTGGCCCAGGTCGAAATCGTAGTAGAAGCCGTTTTCGATGGGCGGGCCGATGGCGATCTTGGCCTGCGGGTGCAGCTCCAACACCGCCTGGGCCATGACGTGCGCCGCGCTGTGGCGCAGCTTATAGAGATCATCTTTTTGGAGGTCGCTAGATTTGGCCATGGTAACTAACTGCCTTTCTTATGCAAAGAACCCGGCATTTGGGCACTCAGCGGCATGTGAGCCCAAAGACGGATGAAACAGATTCTGCGGTATTTGTCTGTCAGGCGGCCTAACCGCCAACCAACACCGACATCACAAACACTACAAGCACCAGGATCGCCAATGCCGTAATCATGCAGGACCTGAGATCGCCCATCAACACCTGCCAAGGCGTCTTGGTGGTCTGCAGCGTGATGGTCATTGGTTTGAAAACACCAAAACCTTTGCTCCAAAAGGTACGGCGAGCGACCCAGACGAACACCACGAAACCCAGTACCGCCGTGGCGATCATTTGCGCCTCGGCTTCGGTCATGTCAACCATCGAGGCTGACAAACCCAGAATCAACTGGGCCAACACATCAATTAATGTCTGAACTACATCGGCTATGAAATTGAAAATCTGCCAAAGCACTTCCATGTGCGGCCCTCCTCTACGAACCCTGGCGGCCCGCTTGTCCAACGGTGTCGTTGGACGGTTTGACAAATTAGAATATATGTTCTACACTACGTTCATTCCAAGACCGTTGCTCACCAAAAAGGAGGCCTGTCATGTCATTCTGGCTCGATTTCATGGACATGTTCAACCTCATTGACCGCATCGAGGGCCTGCTGGCCCGTTTCTCCAACGCAGATTACGCGGGTGCAGCAAAACGCTCCGGCGGTATCGGCGTTGCCGCTGAGCTCACCCGATCTGCCCTAGGCACGAACTCCTGGACCTTTCAAGTGCGAAACGACACTGAATGGACCGGTGATGATATCGAGCGCTACTTGCGCAGATACGGCGTAATGATTTGGGGCCGCCGGGTGACAGGCAGGCACCTCATCTTCAGTGTGAAAGAACGTCAGGCCGACTGGGCCGAGTACTTGATGATGCGACGCGGTATACTCTTGGAGGGCCGCACCTTCAACCGATTGAATGAAGAATACCGCAAGGCTCACGCTCCGGGTGATTCACCGCCTGCTTGGGCTGATCAGAAAGGCCGCAGACGCTGACGACAGCCGAACAATAAACAAAAAGACTCCTGCCCTTTGGGGCGAGGAGTCTCGCGGTGCCACCCAAGTTCAGCGTGCGCTGTTCCGACACACGCCATCTCGTTGGAGCCTGTAACGGGGCCAGCCGGGCCGACTTACTTGGCAATCAGTGATCGATACCCGGTGAACGGTCTCAGCAGACCGATCACCGTTCACGGATCACCGTTTACCTTTCCGCCAACCGCTCCCGGGGGGTTTTCGACGCTGCTCTGCTGCGGAGGCTTCCAGCCATGGCCGCCGCTCTCTGGCGCTTCGCTGGGCGTCTACTCGTCCCGGTCAACGCGTTGTGAAATATGATAGGTGGGCGGTATAAGACTCGAACTTATGGCCTCCACGATGTCAACGTGGCGCTCTAACCAACTGAGCTAACCGCCCGAACGAATGAGAGTATACCACAGTCGCGGTCAGACGCAAAAACGCGCGCGGCGGCCAATGCCGGAGCTCCCGGCTGCGCCTGCTGCTCAGCAGCGCGGGCTCAGACCTCGCCCTGCTCCGGCCAGCGCTTCACCACCGGCCGCGGCACGCCCGACTCCTCGATCAGCCGCGGCGTGATCTCTTCCCAGTGGACGGCCATGATGTGCATGCCGGCGATGCCGGGGGTGGCCTTGAGTTTCTCGATCATCTCCAGTGCGATGGCGACGCCGGTCTCCTGCTGGGCCAGCTTGTCTTCCCCGGCCGCGTCCATGCGCTGAATGATCTCCGGCGGGATGTGGACGCCAGCCACCTCCTCGGCCATGAAGTGCGCCGCCCGCGCGCTTTTCAGCGGGATGACGCCGGCCAGGATATAGACCTTGTCCAGCAGATTGCGCTGATCCAGCGCCTCCAGCCAGTCCAGGAAACGGCTGTGATCGAAGATCGGCTGCGTCTGCACGAACTGGGCGCCGGCGTTGATCTTTTTGTGCATGCGGATCGCCTCGAACTTAGGCGGCGCACCGAAGGGGGAGGCGGCCGCGCCCAGGAACCACTGCGGCCGGTTCTTCATGGTGCGGCCATCCAGGTAGATCCCCTCATCGCGCATGCGGCGCAGCATCCACAGCATCTGCACCGCATCCAGGTCGAACTGGTCCGGCTTGGCCATGGGGCCTGGGCCGGCGCTGTGATGGTCGCCGCTCAGGCAGAGGAGATTGTGAATGCCCAGCCCGGCCGCGCCGATGGCGTCGGCGGCGATGGCCACGCGGGTGCGGTCGCGCGCCTGCAGTTGCATCACCGGCTCCAGGCCGCTGGACATAGCATGCACGCTGGCCGCCAAGCTGCTCATGCGCGGCGTGGCCGAGGCGCTGTCGGTGAAATTGGCCGCGCTGACATAGTCGTGCAGCCAGGCGATCTTCCTGTCGGCCACGGCGAAGGAGGCATCCAGCGGCGGCGCGATCTCGGCCGTGGTGGTGAAGATGCCCGTGCGCAGGTTGGCCTCCAGCCGGGTGAGCGGCTCGCTGTAGGCCGGCGGATGATAGGCGCTGTCCCCTTGCCACCAGTCAGGCTGGCGCGCGGCGTAGAAGAGCTCGTCCCAGCGCTGGCTGAATTTCTCCCTGTCCCGCACCAGGTCCAGCAGATTCAGCGGCTCCTCCTGCTCCCGCCAGAGACGCGCCACATCCAGCCAGGTCTCGCGGCCGACGCGCGCGCCGTCCAGCGGCGCGTTGATCTCCAGCAGCCGCTCCTCGCGCCCCAGCCGCTCGGCCCGGTCGTAGATCACATACCAGGTGCAGGGCCGCGAGGGATCGACCTCGCAGCGGTCAGGGGTCGCGCCGCCGCACAGCCCGTTGCGCAGCCCCTTGGGGCAGGTCATGGGACAGACGAAGGCCGTCTCTTGCAGGATGCAGTTGCCGCACATGCGGCAGCCGAAAAGCGCGCTCTTGACCCCCTGTTCCAGAGAGGTGAAGAGGCGAATCGGCGTCGATTCCTCGCGTCTGACCGGTTTGAACGGCGCCTGATAGCGGCGGGGGGAGAAGAGGGACATGGGGTCTCCGGTGATGCTGGGGTAGCTTTGGCTTGGGCGAGAGTGGGGCGGCTTGGGGCCTGTGAGAAGCGACGGCGGCGCGGGCCAGCCGCGATCTCCGGCCCCGATTCACGCCAGGCGTTTCAGAAACGCCTCCACCGCGGCCGTGGTTCCTTCGGGCGCTTCCAGCGCGACCATGTGGCCGGCGCCGAGGATGAGCGTCAGGTGGGCGTCAGGCAGGCTTTGCACCAACGACTGGCTGAACTTGGGCGGCGTCATGGCATCGGCGCTGCCGCACACCACCAGCGTCGGCGTCTCGATGCGGGCCACATCGGCGCGGCGGTCGAACTGATCGCAGGCGTAGAAGTCGTCGTACAGCACCTGCGGGTCATTTTCCATGTAGCGCTGCAAGTAGATGCGCTTGAGCTGGGCCGGCGCGTCGGGCGCATGCACCCCATCGGTGATGGCGCGCGCGGCGGCCGGAAAATCGCTGCGGATGCCCTCCAGGATGGACGGCGCAACCCGCAGCCGGGCGCCTGTGCCCACCAGCACCAGGCCCGCCAGCCGGCCGGGGTAGTGCAGCGCGAATTCCTGGGCGATCGCGCCGCCCATGGAGTGGCCAACCAGCACGATCCGCTCCAGTTCCAGCGCCTGCACGACGCGGTAGACCACCTGGCAATAGGCGGCGATGCTGTCGCGGCCTGGCCCGCCCGACTTGCCGTGGCCGGGCAGGTCCAGCGCGTAGACATTCCAATCGGGCAAGCGCCGCAGGGCGGCTGGCCAGTGCATGTGCGTGCCGCCGGCGCCGTGGAGCAGCAACAGCGGCGGCCGGCGGCCGGTCAGGTCGTTGGCGCTGAGACGATAGAAGAGCGATTGGCTGTCGAGGGTGATGCGGGGCATGGTCTCCTCAAGGTGGATGGGCGGCTTGAACGATCGGTCGCAGCGATTCTAGCACGTTCAGGCTGGTGATGCAACCTGCGGCAGGCCCTGTTTGGCGCTGGCAGCCGAAGCCGCTATAATCTCGGGCATGTCGAAACTCTTTTTGATCCGTCACGCCACTCCCGACTGGAGTCGCACCGATATTCCCTATTTTGTCCCGCCCGGCCCGCCGCTCAGCCCGCAGGGGTTGGAGGAGGCGCAGGGGCTGGCCGCGTTCTTGCAGCCCGCCGGCGTGCAGCGGCTGTTCACCAGCCCGCTGGAGCGTTGCCTGCACACGGCGCAGATCGTCTCGGCCGTCACTGGCGCGCCCTTGGAGGTGGCCGATGGCCTGCACGAGTGGCAGCCGCACGAGAACAAGGAGATCGTCCTGGCCCGCGCCCTGCCTTTGGTCCAGCAGCTCTGGCAGGAGATCACTGCCAACGCCGCGGCCGGACCGGTGGCCCTGTTCACCCACGGCGGGCCTATCCTGGCCCTGCTCTCGGCGCTGGGACAGGACGACGCCACGCTGGAGAAGCTGCGCATCTACGATCATCAGAACACCCTGCCGCCGGCCGGCGTCTGGCAGGTCAGCATGGGCGACCATGGCCAGGCGGGGGAGTACGACCTGCACCTGGTCTATGTGCCGCCCGCGGCGCGGCCGGTTGCGTGAGGGAGGCCAGGGATGCCCAGGGATTGGAAATCCCCGGCTGACAGCACCAAGCGGCCTCAGCCGCTGGGAATCCTCCCCCAGGCCCTGAGGGGCCTTCGTGCTTTCAGCCGGTGAATTCCATTCACCGATGCTTCCCATTCACCACCGAATCTCATTCACCCGCGGGCGCGGTCCAGCGAAATGAACGGGGGCGGCTGGGGGGACTGGTCGCCAGCAGGCCGGTCACGTCGCCGGCCAGGGTGCGCACATCGCGGGCCACCTGCACGCTCCACGTGAAGCGGTTGCCCCGCTCACTCTCCTTCACCAGCCACTCGTTGGGGATGCGATAGCTGGCGCCGATGGTAGTGGCCGTGAACTCGTCGCCCGTCCGGCCGTTGGGCGTCACCCGCACCACGTAGACCTCGGTCGGACCCAATGCGCCCACCGACAGCCATTGCAGCAGCACCGTCTCCCCGGTGACAGTGGCGCCATCCAGCGGCGTCAACAACTGCGGCGCGGCATGGGCCGGCCCCGGCGTCGCCGTCGGCGTCGGCACCGGGGTGGAGGTCGGACCGCTGGCCGATTGCAGCGTCAAGGTGGCGGTGATGGTGCCCACCGGCACGATCACCTGCTCACCCGGCCGGATGATGGTGTCCGCGTTTTGGATAGTGTCGTTGAAGTCGACGATGGCCTCCACCGAGCTGCCCAGCCGTTTGGCGATAGATTCGATGGTATCGCCGGCCCGCACCACCACCAGATAGATCGCGCTCTTGGGGGTGGGCGTCGGCGTGAGGATGGGCAGGCCATCGGGGCCGCGCGGCAGATCGCCGCGCGGGATGATCAGAGCCTGGCCGATCTGCAAGATGTCGCTGCTCATGGCGTTGATAGCCATCAGATCCCGCACGGTGACGCCATAGCGCGCCGCGATCAGGTTGACATTGTCGCCGCGCTTGACCATATACACCACAGGCGTGGGCGTGGACGCGACGACCTCACTGCCGCTGCCGGCTGTGGGGATGATCAGCTTGTCATCGACCTGCAGCAGATCGCTGCTCATGTTGTTGGCGGCCATCAGATCGCGCACGCTGATGCCGTAGCGGGCGGCGATCTTGTTGACATTGTCGCCGCTGACCACGGTGTAGATGATGGGCGTAGGGGTGGCCGTGGGGGTCAGCGGCGCGGTGACGGTGATCGCCGGGGTGACGGTCAGGGCCAGCGTTGTCGTCAGCGGCGGCTGCGTGGCCAGGGGCAGCTCCGGCGCAGGGGTGGCTGGCACGACAGCAGGAACAGCTCGCGGCGGCGTTGCTGCGATGGTGGCCGCGGGCGACGGCTCTGCTGCCACATCGACGCTCTGCCCGCTGCGCGTCCACCAGAGATAGGCCACGCCCAGCACCACCAGAATCATCAACAGGTCACGCACGGGCAGCGAAAACTCTCGGCGCTGGCCCGCGCGTAGGTCCTGGCCGCACATAAAGCAATCTTCAGCCTTCTGCGCCACCCGTTGCCCGCAGTTGGGACAATAGCGCACCGGCCGCAGATCAGGAGAAAGTTCAGGAGGGGTCGTCATGGTCGATAGTTTGGCGATTGGCTAACTGTGCGATTCTGCGCTCACCGTCGGGAGGGCGTCCCGCCCGATCGGGCGCGGCGCAGCGGCCAAAAGAACAACACCGCCGCCGCTGCCAGGCTCAACGCCGAGATCAGCGCGCCCGCCGTGCGCACAGGGGTCGTGCCATGGCGGATGGCCACCTGATGCTGGCCGGCCGGCACGTCCAGCGCGATCAGGCCATAGGGCGGCTGGGTGCGATGGGGAACCCGTTGGCCGTCTATTGTAGCACGCCAGCCAGGAAAGTCGTAGGTGCGGAAGAGCACGGTGGCCGGGCCGGCAGCGTCCACCTGGGCGCGCACCGATGCGCCGCGCACGTCGATGTCGCTCACCTCAGCGTCGCCGGCCAGCGTCACAACCTTCTCCAGCGGCTGGCCGGCCAGATACTGGGCCACCAGCGGCGTGTCGGTGAAGGGCTCTTCGGTGAAAACCGTGCGGCCGATCATCTCCGGGTAGGTGGTCTCGAAACGAATGATCGACAGCGCGCTCTCGTCGATGGGCTCGATATCGGTGTACTGCGGCAGGGTAAAGGCCAGGCTGGCCAGCACCGCGGTCAGGGCGAGAATCGTCGCGCCCGGCGCCTGGGTGTTGTGGACGACGGTCGTGTTGGGCGCGTCGGCGACCGGCCAGAGCAGGCTGGCCACGGCCGCGCCGCCCAAAATGGCCAGCCCCAGGCTGGCGATGCCCAGCAGCCGCCAGGGAAATTGGATCAGCGCGGCCGGGCCGACGGCGTCCCAGAGCGGCTGGGCCAGCGGCAGCATCATGGCCAGGCTGGCCAGCGTAGCCGCGAGAAAGAAGCCGGTCACGCCCCGCTGCGGCCGCCCGCGCCGCAGGCCCACCACGGCCGCGGTCAGCGCCAACACCACGCCCACGATGCCCAGTTGAAAGCTCAAGCCATCGTTGGGGCCGGTCAGGTCGTCCGAAAAGCCGTAGCCCCAGAAGGGGTCCAGCAGTTGGCTCAGATAGACGAAGTGGCCGCGGTAGCCGTAGCTGCCCTGCACCCACTGCTCCTGGAGGATGTAGCGCTGTTCCAGCAGCATGGGCAGCAAAAAGATCGCGGCCAGCCCCACGGCCAGCAGCCCACCTGCTGCCACGCGCAGCGCGCAGCGCCCCAGCTCGGCCCACGGCCAGCCCTCCAGCAGGCCGCGTCGCAGCCAGGCAAAGAGCAGCCAGACCAGCAGCAGCGGCGTGAACAACAGGATCGTGCCGGGATGCGTCAGCAGCAGCCCTCCATAGGCCAGCGCCGCCAAGGCAACGGCGCGCCACGGTCTGTCGGCGTCCCCGGGGCTGACCGTCCGGTCGAACGCCAGCAGCACCCAAGGGAACCAGGCCAGCGCGCTGAACTCGGCAAAGGCCGCGCGCACGGTGATGTTCAACAGATGGTAGGGCGCATAGACGTAGAGCAGACCGCCCACCAGCGCGGCCGCTCGCCCGGCCGGCCCGCGGCCAAACCAGCGGCGCAGCAGCAGGAACATGCCCCAGCCGCCGAAGAGCAAGCCCAACGCCCAGGCCCCCTTGACCGCGGCGGTGAAGCCCAGGCCCAACAGATGAAAGCCCTCGGCCACGTAATAGGCCAGCGGCGCATAGAGCAGCCAGAGCGGATAGCCATAGCCCAGGGCGTGGTCCGGCCCCCAGCGCGGCCAAAGCGCGCCGTCGCGGATCGCCTTGTCGAACTCCACCAGGAAGAAGACCGAGTGATCGGCGTCGTGCGCGTCGAAGAAATAGCCCGGGCTGGTCAGCGGGGCCAGCACAAAGGCCGACAGCACGAACAACAGGATCAATTCACGGTCGAAATGGCGGCGGATGCGGGTCATGGCGTGATGCGGGATGCGTAACTCGTAACTCGTAACCGGATTTGCGGGAGGTGTCTTTGGGATGGCTGATGCGTAATGCGTGATGCGTAATGCGTAACCGGAATGGCGGGAGGTGTCTTTGGGATGGGTGATGCGTGATGCGTAATGCGTAACCGGAATGGCGGGAAGACTCTCCGGATTCCGGGTTACGGGTTACGAGTTACCGTTCACCGTTCACCGTTCACCGTTCACCGTTCACCGTTCACCGTTCACCGTTCACCGTTCACCGTTCACCGTTCACCGTTTACCGTTTACCGTTCACCGTTCACCGTTTACCGTTCACCGTTCACCGTTCACCGTTCACCGTTCACCGTTCACCGTTCACCGTTCACCGTTTACCGTTCACGTAATCCTGCCGGCGCGTTGCTGCTGTGCTTGAAACACTCGGACGCAACTTCGTGCGCGATGGCGCGCCAGCGGCCCCAGTAGCCGCGCTGGCCAGGGATTGCGCGCAGGGTGGCGGCGATGGCGGGCAACTCGGCCGGCTGGCATTCGCTGAAGGCGGCCGCCTCGCCGTCGTTGGCGTTGAGCCGGCCGCCGGTCTCGCGCAGATGAAAAAGATAGGTGACGAAGGGCAGGCGGATGGCGTCGAAGCACAAGGTGTACTCGATCACCGCCAGGAAACGCTGCACGGCCACCTCCAGACCGGTCTCCTCGCTCGTCTCACGCAACACGGCCGTCAGCACCGGCTCGCCCAGGTTGACGCCGCCGGTGGGCAGGCGAACATGCTCGGCCGCGTAGTGCGCCTTGCGGTGCAGCAGCAGCGCGCCGTTGGGCCGCTCGATGGCCAGCGCCACCTCGCCGCGCCGGTCGCTGACCCGCATGAAACGGGTCACGAACAGCTCTTCGCCGATCTCGCACACCACATGGCGCTGCAGCGGCTGGCCATACCCGATGGCGAGGGCGTTGATCTCAGATTCGTCGATCATGGACATGGCTCAGAAACCCGATCTCCTCGGGGAAACCGGCCTTCCTTCCGATCTCCGCCAACGCCAGAACACCAGCCCGGCCAACGCAACGGCGAGCAACAGCAGCAGCCCCACGGCGGTAACGGCCTTGCCCACGATGCGCACCGGCGTGTCCTCGAAGCGCAGCAGGATATAGTTCTCGCCTTCCGGCACGGGCACGACGATGCGGGCCAATGGCCCGTCCTCGCGCGCCAGCGGCAGCTCGGCGACCACAGGCCCGGTCTCGCCGCCCAGCAGATAGGCCCGCCAGCCAGGGAACCAGGCGATGTTGAAGACGATCTCCTGGCCGGGCGCGCCGGCGTGCACCCACAGACGTTCATGCGCCGCGCCCAGTTCCTCGCTCCACACCGCCAGCGTCTCGTTCTGCGGCATCAGCCGGTAGTCCACCTTGCTGGTGACGGCCGCCAACTGACGGGCGATGGCCGCGTCGATCTCCGCAGCGCTGGCGTCGGGCGACAGGGGCGGGTTGTCGGCCTGCACGTAGAGTTCGGCCATGTCCGACCAGAGGGGCCGCTGGCTGAGGTCCACCCATTGCGGCGCGCCGGTCATCTCGTTGCTGCTCTGCTGAAAACGCATCAGCGCGGCCGGGCTGACCGGCCCCTGCTGCGGCGTGGGGTCGATGGTCTCGACCCGCAAATAGGGATAGCTGCCCAAGATCAGCAGCAGCGCCAGCAGCAGGGTGGCCAGGTTGAGCCGGTTGTTGGCCGGCGCGCCGGGCTGACGCAGGCCGCGGCTGGGGGGGCCAAGCTCCTCCTCCGGGTAGAGGGTGCGGCTCAGCCGGCCGCCCAGCAGGGCCGCGCTGCCGGCCAGCACAGCCAGCGGCAGGGCAGCGATCATCAGCCAGCGCCAGGGGAACTGGGCGAAGCTGACAAAGCCGACGTTGCGCCAGGCCCAGGCCGAGATGGGCAGCATCAGGAAAATGGCCAGCAGCAGCCACAAGAGCAGCAGCCAAAGCTCACGCCGCCGCCCGGCTGGGATCGCAGCCAGGCCGAACAGCGCGATGACAGCCAGCGCCAGCGGTGCTGCCCCCAACTGAAAGCTCAACGCGCCCTGTTGCACGTCGTCCGGCCCCGGCTGGCTGATGCCGAAGCCCCAGCCCGGCTCCAGCAGTTGGTGCGGGTAGACGAAGTGCAGCTCCGGGTCGTAGTAGCCGCCATACCACTGGTCCTGATTGACCAGCCCGCCCTCGCTCAGCGCCGGCATCCAGAAAAACGCGCTCAGCAACAGGCCCAGCAACAGCCCAAGGGCCGACGCAGCGCTGACCCGGATCACGTTGGCGACCAGGGGAAAGAACGACTCCCTGGACAGCCCGCGCAGCGGCTGCTCCTCGTCGATGCGGTTGAGCAGCAGCAGCAGGCAGTAAAGCGCCAGCAGCGGCGTGAAGATCAGCGCCACCAGGTTGCTGGTGATCATCAGGCCGGCGTAGGAGAGGGCCGCGGCCAGCAGGGGAAGAAACGGTGCATGGCGACCGGCCGACGACGCACGGTCAACGGGGCGAGTCGCCTGGAAGGCGGCGCGGACGGACCAGAGGATCAGCGGCAGCCACATCAGCGCGACATATTCGGCCAGGCTGGCGCGCACATAGACCTCCACCAGGCGGTAGGGCAGGAAGACGTAGGCCACGGCCGCGACCAGACCGGCGTTGCGGCCCAGCCAGGAGCGCACAAAGCCGTACATGGCCAGCCCGGAGACGATGATCGCGGCCGCAAAGAGCGCCTCCACCGCCTGCGTGTAGCCGAAGTTCAAAAAACCCACCAGGACCGCGCCCAAAAAGGAGGTGAATGGCCCGTAGATCAGGAAGAAGGGGTAGCCGTAGCCCCAGGAGAAGTCGGGCGACCAGCGGGCCAGCCAGTCGCCCCCCTGGACGCCGCGCAGATACTCGAAGATGAAATAGACATCGTGTCGCGCGTCGTGCGCGCCCCAAAAATAGCCCGGCTTGAGCAGCGGCGCAGCCGCCGCCGCGCACAGCAACGCCACCAACAGCACGTGTACGCGATCGCCGTCGCCTGTCGCGCCGACCGCAGGCGTCGAAGCATCCCCATGCGTCATGGCCCCACCTCCACCGTCGCGCTGTCATCGCCGTTCATCAGCAGCCGCTCCCCCGACTGCCAGTTGTACAGCCCCACCAGCACCTGGCGCACCGGCGCGGCGGCCGGATCCACTTCCAGCCGGTACTGACCCTGGACGACCTCGCCCACCGACCAACCCGTCATCGGGTAAGGCTCATCGCCGCGCAGCGGCTGCCCATCCCACTGCGCCACCCGGTTGCCGGCCGCATCCAGCCCGTGGACGAAGACGTTGTAGTCGAAGTCGATGGGCTGCAAAGCCTGCCAGGCCGCGGTCACGGTCATCACCTGGGAAGGGGAGATCTCCGGCGGCGCGGCTGGCGTCGCCGGCTGTGCATCGCTGGTGAGCAGCGTCACCTGGTTGGCGCCGAAGATCGCCGGCGCGGCCGCGTCCGGCGTCACCTGGGTGAAACGGGGCGCCAGGTAGGGGTAGCTGCTCAGCACCACCAGCGCCGTCGTCGCGGCCCACAGCGGCAACACAGCCAGCCGCCGCTCCACCGCCAACGCTCCGCCGGCCAGCAGCGCCAGCAGCGGCCCCGCCAGCGCATAGAGCTGCCAGGGATAGGTCACGGCGGCGGCCAGCGGGTCCAATTCCCACAGCGGGCGGGCCAGCGTCGTGGTCAACAGGATGAGCAGCGGCGCGGCGATGGCTGCGAAACGCAGAACAGGCCACGGGACGCGGGATGAACGAGACGCTTTGCCGAAGCCGAGCACGATGGTCAGCGCGGCCAGGCCCAGGGCCGCGAAGCCCAGTTGCAGCGGCAAGCCATCCTGCCAGCCGGATGTGCTGACGCCGAAGCCCCAGGCGGGCGAAAAGAACTGGTAGAAGCGCGCCGCGTGGCCGGCCACATCCAGCGCCGCGCCTTCCAGCCCCTGTCCGCGGTGCAGCAGGGCAAAGAGCCCGCCGCCCAGCAGCGCGCCGGCGGCCACTGCGGCCGCCGCGACCCCGCGGTTGCGCCTGGGTGCGCCCGGCCAGAGCGCCCAGGCCAGCAACAGCGCCGTCGCCCAGATGGCCAGCCCCGCCTGCGTCCAGAAGAGCGCCATGACCAGCAAACCGGTGGAGACCACATGCCTGGCGCGGGTGGCGTGAGCTTTGACACCCGACACGCCCCACAGCGCCCACGCCAAGACGGCCATGAAAAGCGTCTCGGCCAGCGCGCCGCGCACGTAGACCGCGGCCAGCAGCGGCGGCCAGAGCATGGCAACCGCCGCGGCCAGCAGGCCGGCGCGCGCGGCCAGCAGACTTTGCGAATTTGCGGTAGAGTCTTCGACCTGAGCCGAATCTCCCTCAACGTCGGCAAGGCCTGGCGAGAACTCATGCCGCGCCCAGGCAAAAATGCCCAGCCCAATGGCCATGAAGCTGAGGGCAAAGAGCCCCTTGAGCGCGCCGATGTCGCCGGCCAGGGGGCGCAGCAGCAGCGCCAGCCAGTAGACCGCCGGCCCTTCGCCCCGCAGCAGGCCAGGCGTCGCCCCGATGGTTGGCAGCCAGGTCAGCTTTTGGGAAGACGCGGCCAGGTCGGCCAGGTTGAAGAGGGGCAGGAAGCCGGAGTGTACCTGGAGGTAGCCGGGATAAAGCAGCGGCGCCCAGGCAAAAAGGGAGAGCAGCAACAGCGCCGCCAGGTAGGGTCCTCGCCTAACCCCGACCGCCGCCTGCATCGCCTCAGAATCAACAGACCGGCGAGAGCGCCGGCCAGTTGGGGAAGTCACAGTCGACATGCGGCGATTATAGCATAGCCTGGGGAGGAGGCAAAAGCCGTGTTATCTCACGATACCGGAGCGCACGGCGGCTGTCCTGCGCCGAAACCCTGATCAAACCGGTTCGTGCATCCTCCCCTCGACATTTGGGACAGGGCTGGAGGCGATCAGCGCGTCCGTTGCAGCAGCGGCAGATAGACCTCACGCCGCAGCGACGAGCCATATTCCACCGCGCCGATGTCGCACACGCCCACGCGCGCCGCGCCGCGTTGGTCAAGCGGTGTGCAAAACGCGGCGTTGGCGGCGTTGATCAACGGACTGCCGGCCTGCGGCAGGCGGGTGTTCATGGCGAACGCGCCGCCGTTGTAAGCCAGCGGACCCAGCAACAGGTTGCCGCTGTAGTTTTCGCGGTCGGTGGGATGATCCAGCGAGGAACACGCGCCGCGGCTGATGTTATGGCCCAGGGATTGGAACAGCCCCCCGTCGCAGTTGTTGGCGCTGCCGGCAATCACGCTGTTGGCGATCTGGATGACGCCAGGGCTGCCGGGGGTCATGGGCGAGTCCTCATAGATGGCAGCGCCGGCCAGGCCTGCGTCGTTGTCGGTGATGGTCACGTTGGTGAGGATGGCATAGCGCGCGTAGTGGTAGAGCCCGCCGCCAAAGCCTCCTGCCCAGTTGTTGACCAGGGTGACGTTGGTCAGCGTCAGGTTGTCGTTGGAGTTGTGGTAGACGCCGCCGCCGTTGCCCGCCGCGTCGTTGGCCCGGTTGCCGCTGATGGTGGCGTTGGCGACGAAGAGCGTGCCGCCGCCGTGATAGATGCCGCCGCCGTGGGAGCCGGTCGCGATGTTGTCGGTGATGTTGACGTTGGTCATCTCGACCGCGTTGCCGTAGCTGTTGACGCCGCCCCCTTCGTAGGCGCGATTGTTGCGCACGGTGGTTTGTTTCATCACCACGGAGCCATCGATGTTCCACAGCCCGCCGCCGCTGCCGGTCACGGTGTTGCCGTCCAGCAGGCTGTGGGTGATGGTCACCACGCCGCTGTTCTCCAGTCCGCCGCCGTAGCCGCCGCGATTGGCCAGCAGAGTCGCGCCGGTCAGCGCGGCCGTGGAGTTGCTGGCCACGAAGAGGCCGCCGCCGTCGGGCGATTGGTTGTCCTGGAAGAGGGTTTGGTTGACCGTCAGCTTGCCGGCGGTCTGGTTGAAGATCGCGCCGCCCTGGCTGATGCTGTTCAGCGTGCGGTTGCTGCGCAGGGTGGAGTTGGCAATCGTCACTGTGCAGCCGTCGTTGTAGATTGCGCCGCCGCGCTCGGCCGACGTATTGCCTTGCAGCACGCTGCCGCTGATGGTGAGAACGCCGTCGTAGCAGTAGATGGCGCCGCCGGTCACTGCGGACGCGTTGTTCAGCAGTTGCACGTTGTCCAGGATCACCGTGGCGTCGGAGGTCTCCAGCGCGCCGCCGCTGACCAGAGAGTTGCCCTCGCGCAGAGTGATGTTCTTCAGGCGAAAGGTGACGCCGGAACCGGCGAAGAAGTGGCGTTCGTTGTTGCCCGCCTTGAGCACGATGCGCCCGCCGCCGTCGATGGTTACATTGCCCAGCAGCACGGTTTTGGCGATGGTGAAGGGAATGGTGACGGTGTTGGGGCCACAGTTGAAAGTGATGACGCCGCCGCCGTTGCTGGCCGTGGCCAGGGCCGCGTCGAAAGCTGCTTCGGTGCAACTGGCCGGCGTGCCGTTGCCCACCACGGCATTGGCGGCATGGACAGCCCGCGGGGCCAGCGCGAAAACCAAACACCCGACAACCAACAACCAACCTACAACCTGTTTCATCTTGTATGCTCTCCTTACACAGCTTACGTACACGCCAAACGCGCACCAATCTACCAATCTACCAATCTACCAATCTTCCAGTCTACCGCATCACCGCCGGCAGATAGACACGCTGATCAGCCGGCCGGCCCAGGCTGTCCCAGCCGTACCAGTCGAAGGTCGAAGCGCCACCGCGGCCGAAGCCGAGATACAACCGGCCGTCCACGCCGTAGGTCAGCGCGTACAGTGCGCCTTGATCGCCCACGACCTTGCTGGTGCCTACGCCCGAGGCGTAGTAGGCGTTGAGACCGCCGCCGACCGCGTTGAGGTTGTGCCAGTCCAGCCAATAGCCGCCGCCGGCGTAGTACGAGCGATGCCAGAGGTTGCCCGCCACGTCGCCAAACACACAGTCCATCAGGTAGATCACCCCGGCCTGGCAGGAGATGGTCATCAAGTTGTCGGGCGAGGCCTTGCCGCCATCGCGCCACACGCCCCAACTCGCGCCATCCCACTTGCGGTAGTATGAGTTGCCGTCTACGCCGATCACCAGCAGCCAGAGCGCGTTCGGTGCATAGGCCGCCGCGCCGACACCCAGATATGGGTTATCCGCCGTGCCGCCGGTGGGCAACGGTCCCATATCGAACGTGCCCCAACTGACGCCGTCCCAGCGCACCTGGTAAATGCGCCGATTCTTGCCGCGTGTGAAGCAGTCGATGCGGTTGGCGCCCCACGACGTGCAGCCGATCTCGGTCACGCCCACGTTGCCGGGGTAGGAGACGAACTCCCAGTCCGGCAGTTGCCAGGCGTTCTGGTCGTAGTAGGTGTGCACCACGTCGCCATCGGGGGTGATGGCCATGATGTCCAGTCGGCCCACGCCCCAGGCGGTGACCGCCAATCCCGCGCCCAGGTCGAGGCCGTCCGGCGGCGGCGCTGGCTCCTCGATCCAGCGCGAGAAGTCGCGGTGGTCGCCGCTGGAGGCCTGGTCGGAATAGGTGTGGTAGATGCGGCCGTCGTTGCCGATGATGAAGCAGTCCACCCGGTTCGGCCCCCACGACGCGCAGGCCGGGTTGGTCAGCGGCGGGCGGGTATGGGCGGGCGCTTCAGGCTGCCGGATCTCCTGGGCGTGGACTGGGCTCAGCAGGGCCAGCGCAGCCAGCACGCCGGCGATCATGCTGCGGAGGAGATGATGTGGGTTGATCATAAGGTAGTCTCCATTTGCTTCAAGTGCTCGGTCAGAGACCGGCCAGAACGAGTTCGGGTGACTGGCTCGGTCAGAGACCGGCCAGAGCGAGGAGCGCGTTTGGGTTAGCTGGCTCGGTCAGCCCACCCTGGGGGCTTCGCACAGACCGGCCAGAGCGGACGATAAACCATAAACCATCAACGATTGACCATTAACCGTTCATCATTCATCATTCACCCCCCACCCTGGCACGTCCACTGCATGGCAAAGTCGACGCGGGCGCTGGGATCGGGCGTGGCGCCCTGCATGGCGTCCGTCTCCACCAGACCGGTGGCCTCCAGCGTGCCGGAGCCGTCGGCGTTGACCGTGACGGCGGCGGTGGAGTCGTCGCCGTTGGTGAAGGCGCGGTTGCCGACCCGCACCGCGGGGAATTGGTCGGACATGGCGCCGCCCGTGGCCGTGGCCGCCAGCTCATACGTGCCCGGCCCGGTGTACGCGCCGATGCGGGTCAGGGCGACGGCGATCTGCTGCTCGCCTGCTGCCAGGAGATTGGGCAGCTCCAGGATGCGGGCCTCGCCGGGCGCGGCCAAGGCGGTGCAGTCGGTGTTGCTGCTGCTGGCCCAGCCGCCAGCGCCGACGGCGTCCACTGCGCCGCTGGCCTGGGCGGTGATGCAGAAGCCGAAGTATTCTTCACAGGCCGACGACGCGGCGGCGTCAGGCGTCTCCACCGCCGGCTGGTTCGCTGCCGGCGCTTCCTGAACCGGCTGAGCCGGCGCTGCTGTCGGCGCTGCTGTCGGCGCTTCCGTCGCGCCGCCGCCGCAGGCCGCGGTCATCAGCACGATGGCCGTCAGAAGGATCGATGAAATCAATCGCGGGGTCTTCATGGGTTTCTCCTGTCTGCGTAATGGTGATCGTAGTCGTTTCGACGATGGTCAGGGTCAGGACAATGCGTTGGGTCCACATGGCTTCTCATTCGCCTCAACTGTGTGTTATTATAGCGACCGCTCCGTGACCTGTGGTGACATTTTGTGACAGCCTGCCGCGTCGCTGTCGAAAACAATCGATGGGACGCTGATTTGCGCAGACCGACGCAGATCAGAGGTCGGAAGGATTGCCTACTCTGATCCGCGTTCCTCCGCGTTGATCAGCGTCCCAACCAGGAAACCGCTGCCAGCGACAGGACGCTGATTTGCGCGGATCGACGCAGATCAGAGGTCGGAAGAATTGCCTGCTCTGATCCGCGTTCCTCTGCGTTCATCTGCGTCCCCAACCAAGGAACTGCCACGATTGTGCCTGTGTTGACTACACTCCCCGACACCTTCCCCGAGGCGCTGCGCCTGCTGCGCAAGCGCGCCCGCCTGACTCAGGATGAGATGGGCCGCGCCGTGGGCTACAGCCGCGAGCAGATCGCCCGCCTGGAAAACGGCTCCCGCCTGCCTGACCTGGCCGTGATCGCCGCGCTCTTCGTGCCGGCGCTCTTCCAAAGACAGGAGACGGCCCTGGTAGAGCAGTTCCTGGCCCTGGCCGGCCGCACGCGCGCCGGTCAGCAGATCACCATCACCCGCACGCGCGCGACGCGCCTCCAGCTCACCAGCGAGACCGTGCGGGCGCCGGCTGCGCCGCTGCACCGGCCGGCTGCGCCCCTGCTGCCCCTCATCGGCCGGGCCGGCGAGGTGGCCGAGCTGCTGGCCCTGCTGACCGATGCGCGCCTGGTCACCGTGGTGGGCGCGCCGGGCATCGGCAAAAGCCGGCTGGCGCTGGAGGTGGCCAACCAGGCCATGCCCTGGTTCGCCGATGGGGTCGCCTTCGTGCCGCTGGCCGATGTGGCCGCGGCCGGCGACGTGCCCTATGCCATCCTGGCCGCGCTGGGCCTCACCCCTGCGGCCGGCCAGCCGACCGAGCAGGCCATCGAAGCCTACCTGGCGCCGCGACGGCTGCTGCTGGTTCTCGACAACTGCGAACACGTTCTGGAGAGCGCCCCCCTGTTCGCCGATTGGCTGGGCCGCGCCCCGCACCTGAAGCTGCTCTGCACCAGCCGCGTTCCGCTGGACCTGTACGGCGAGCAGGAATGGCCGCTGGCGCCGCTGACGACGCCCGATCTGGCGACCCACCCCGACCCGGCTGTCTGGGGACAAAGCCCGGCGCTGCAACTGCTGTTGGCCCGGGTGCGCGCGGCCGATCCCGCCTTCAAGCTGAACGGGGACAACCTGCTGCCATTGGCGACGCTCTGCGTGGCGTTGGATGGACTGCCGCTGGCCCTGGAGCTGGCGGCCGTGCGGCTTGGCGAGTTGCCGCCGCACGCGGCGGTGCAGCAGTTGCTGGCCCTGCGCGGCCACGGCCAGCTTTCCTCCACCTGGCTGCAACAGAGCAAGCGCAACGTAGCCGAGCGGCACCGCACCCTGCACGCGGCCATCGAGTGGAGCGTGCGCATGTTGCCCGGCCCGCAGCAGGAGGTCTTCGCGCGGCTGGGGGTGTTGGCGGGCGGCGGCTCGGCCGAGGCGGCGCTGGCCGTGGCAGGGGCCGACGCCGACCTGCTGGGCGCGCTGGCGCGCGCCAACCTGGTCGCTTTCGCCGGCCAGCGGGTATCGCTGCTGGAGACGCTGCGCGCCTACGCTCTGGAGCGACTGGCGGCCGCCGGCCAACTCGATGACTGCCAGCAGCGCCACGCGTTGCATTACCTCGCCTTCACCGGGCAGGTGTTCACCGGGCTGCTGGGCGACGACCAGGGGGCGTGGATGCAGGCCGCTCTGGCCGATCACGACAACTGCCTGGCGGCGCTGCGCTGGGCACTGGCGCGCGGGCAGGGCGAGCTGGCCATCGCCCTGGCCGGCAACCTGTGGTGGTTCTGGTATCGCCGCGGCCTGTTCGACCTGGCCCAGGAGCTGTTGCAGGCCGCATTGCAGCTGTCCACGCCCGATCTCTCGGCCCGGGCGCGGGCCCTCAATGGCCTGGCCTCCATCCATCTGGCGCAGGACGACTACACGGGAAGCCTGGCCTGCCACGAGGAGGGGTTGGCCCTGCGCCGGCAACTGGACGATGCGCTGGGCGTCGCCACGGCCTTGCACAACATGGGGCTGACCGCCTACATGATGGGCGACTACCAGCAGGCCATCGACTGGCTGCTGGCCAGCGTCGACGCCGACCCCACAGCCGACCCGGCTCAGGCATGGGCGAATATCGGCGTCGTCGCTTTGGATATGCAGGACAGCGCCCAGGCCCGGCAGTGGCTGGAGCGGGCCCATGCGCAGGTGATGGCGGAGCCGGCTGGCTGGATCCAGGCTTTCGTGCTGCACAATCTGGCCGACGTGTTGTACGAACAGGGCGACCTGGCCGGGGCGAAGCCGATGACGTTGGCCAGCTTGCAGCTTTTCGAGGCGCTGGGGGACAGCCACTACCTGCCCGACCCGCAGTTGCTGCTGGCGCGCATTGCCATGGAAGAGGGGGACTGCGCCGCGGCCGCGGCGCTGGCCGCCGCCGCGCTGGCGCACTACGAAAGCCGCGGCGACGCTGTCGTCACCGCCTCCGCGCGGCTGGTGCAGGCCGAGCTGGCCTGGCACATGGGGCGGTCCGCCGAGGCAGCGGCGCTGTTCCAGCGCGCGGCGGCGCTGCGCAATACCGTCAAGCGGCCCATGTCGCCCCGCGAGCGGGCGCGCTATCAGGCGCTCGACCGCCGACTGCTGGAAAGCAACTGAGGCGGGACTTCAGCAGTCTTGCTCTGGACCGTCCACTGAAGCTAGTACAAGTTGGCGTAAATAACTCTTCAGTTTACCTGCTCCCGACGGATCCGTGATCCGCCGGGTTTGCGCCCACAACGCCGCCGGTTCACGGAACCGGCTTGAGCAGTGAGTGAAGATTGATTTAGGCCGACATGTACTAGGAACATGGCAACTCTAAGTAACTACGCATTGCGATTGCAGACCTCAATCATGGACGAACTGCGCACGGTTGTCGAAGAGGAAGAAACGACCCTCAACCAGTTCATCAACGTCGCCGTAGCTGAGAAGTTGGCCGCGCTCCGCACCGAGCGTTACTTTTGGGAACGGGCAATTCGCGCCAACCGGGCCGACTTTTTGGCCATTCTGGAGAGCGCAGGCACAGACGCCCCCATCGAGGGCGATGAGCTGCCGCCGGCGGCGTAGGCGGCCAGCGGGCGCAGTAGGTGCGCGGCCGCCGGGCCGCAGCGCCCTTGCAGGGCTGCCAGACTCGGCATCGAGACACTTCGGCCGGCCGACGCCATACGGGGGATCACGGGTCTAATGAGCGCGTTCCAGATGCGCCGCCCCGTCTGAAGGCTCATGTCTGAGCTCGCGAGGTTCAAACCAGAAGGTGCTGGGCCGGCGGCGATACGTTTGACAATAACATGAAATGCCGGTAGACTCACTTCAGGTGTTGTGGTACTGAGTACATTCAGAGATTCCTTTGGAGTAGTTCGATGATTGATCAAGAGACCCTGCAAGCCTATCGCAGTCGCTGGCAGGCTGTCGCTGACATCGAGGCCCTTGAACAGCGCACAACCTCTGTCGCCGAACGGTGGCGCCAGTTAAATGCACTGGTACGGATGGCAGCGGCTCTCGGATTGCCCATGGATAGCGACGATCACCTGGACAACATAGTCCGTCAACGGTGGACCCGGCTGCAAGAGATATATCTCTCTAGGACCGAAAGGCCCGCGTGATGCCATCCTGGGAGTGGAAACGGTGGAACGGAGCCACGAACACCGGGCAGGAACCCTTGTTCTGCGTTTGCCAACTCCCGAAGACCTGATTATCCTCAAAGCGGTGGCCCATCGTCCCAAGGACATGCTGGATATCGAGGCTGTCATCGCCACTCAGGAACACCTCGATACGGCGCGGATCAGATTCTGGGTACAGCAGTTTGCCGATTTGCTAGAGCTACCGGAGCTTTGGACAGATATGGAAAAGCTGCTGCGCTCAGCCAGATCCTGACACTGATTGCCGCTTACCATCCTTGGTTGTTAACGTCCTGGCAGGCGACGGTGCACGTGGCGCTGCCGACCTGAAGGGTCAAGGCGGCATCGCACTGCCGCCCGATCATCTGCCCCAGGTCGGAACGAGCCACGGCCTGGCCGGCCCATCTCCTTCGGACGTCCAACCCTGGATGCGGCCGCTGTCGTCGCGGATGTACCACCAGATCCAGCCATCGGCGCAGCGCGGACCGTCCAGGATCGTCACCGGCACACCGGGATAGAGCCATGCGCTGTGGGCGGCGTTCTTGTTGGCCGCTTGCCGCACGTGTTGGCGCTGCTGATCCCCTACCATGGCCCGCATGCCGACGCTCAGCCGCTCCGAGGCGCAAACCGCGCTCGATCCGCCGTGGTTGGGCAGACGGTCGGTGCGCCCCAGATAATAGCCGCGACCCGGCTGGCCCTCCGCAGTCCAGGCGGCGAAGTCGTAGGCCGCCACCTGGTACCAGTGAATGCCGTCAGCGCAGATCGGGCCTGCCTGGACGTACCACACGTCGCCCGGAACCATGCGCTGGCGAAGCCGGGCATAGGCCAGACCGGGCCCGCTGCGCAAGTTGTTAGCCACGCCGTCGATCACCTCCACGCCGTCGCCGACCTGCAAGCGGGCCGGCAGTGGGCAGACAGGCTGCGCCTGAACTGCGGAAGGAAGCAGCACGCTGCACAATAGCATGAGCGCGCTCAACATGACGGTCAGCCCAAGTGAGCTGATAGAACGGGGGGATGTGGACATCTCTTCTCTCCTGGTTTGCTGGCTACGATGATCGGACAAGCGCCTTACACCATGCGCTCAAACAGAGCAGATGCGGTACGATCGCTGCATCTGTCACGCAACTCAGGGTATTCTTGGCAAGTCACCTTGACTGGCTGTACGATTGCCAGGCCACAGACATTGTGGTACAATCGCCCCGCTCCGATCCGAGCAGCCTGTTCAACGAAAGGGTTCGTCATGGCCCAGCGCAACAACACCGAATGGGTGCGGGAACTGCGCGGCGAAGGCGGCGCGCACGCTCAGCGTTCGGCGCACCAGGACCTGGCCCGCTATCTCTACGTCGTGGCCTACAACTACCTGCGCCTGCGCCAGGCCGACCTGAACCGCCTGGCTGACTTCGCCGCCGAGGAACTGGCCGCGCTGGCCGAGGATTTCGTCCAGGAGACGCTGGAGAAACTGGTGCGCGATGGCTTCGCCCTGCTGGACCGCTACAATGCCGCGGGCAACTTCACCTCCTGGGCGGCGCAGATCGTGCGCAACCAGGCGGCCATGGAGCTGCGCAAGTCCTACTGGACGCGCCGCGGGTCCTTGCCCCAAAGCCGCGGCGGCGATGAGAACGGCGCAGAATCCGAGCTGGCCACGGAACTGGCCGACCCCTCCGACGACGTCGATCCTGCCCGTCTGGCCCAGCAACGGCAGGTGTGCGACCTGATGCAGCGCTGCATCAGCCGCCTCTCCGAGCGCTACCGCCTGGCCGTGCTCAACTGTCTGGGCGACGACGTCAGCGCCGATGTGGTGGCGCGGGCGTTGGACACCACCGCCAACGCCGTCTACCTGATCATCCAGCGCGCCAAACGCCAGTTGCGCGCCTGCCTGGAGCAATCCGGGCTGGACCGCAGCGCCCTGGCCCTGTTCGCGTGACAGAAATCACGTTCTCCCCGCATCACTGGCAGCGAGACGACGCGAAGAGAATGATCATGGCTTCCCAGATTAAAACGATTTTGAATGCCCTGTTCGACGACGAGGGCTTTTCCACACCCGATTGTGCGCCATGCCAGGAGCAGTTGGCGGCCTACATCGATGCTGAACTGGCCGGCCAGCCGGCCAGCGCACGCTTCCCCGCCGTGGCCGCGCACCTCGATCGATGCGCCGCCTGCCAGCAGGCGCATCATGAATTGCAGGCGCTGCTGAGGCTGGACCGGAGCGGCGAGCTGGCGGCCCCTCCTGTGCTTCCCTCCTTTGATTTCAGCTACCTGCCCCCGCTGCCGGCGCGGCCAGCGGCCCCGCCAGCCGCCCGCCCCTGGCTCCTGGACGAGCTGGGACGGCTGGTGATCCGGTGGACCGCCGACCTGCTGGCCAGCCTGCAAGGGCCGGCGATGCAGCCGGCCCTGCTCAAAAGCGGCGCGCCGGCCGGGCTGCGCTACGAGCTGACCGACGCAGTGGACGACCTGGCCGTGCGCATCAAGGCCGAGCCGCAGCGGGACAATCCCCAGCGCTGGACGGTCGAGGTGGAGGTGGACATCCCCAGCCGCGGCGGCTGGCCGCATCTGGCCGGCAGCCTCGTGACCCTGCGTCGCGGCGACGAGACGCTCGATCAGCAGGAGACCGACCCGTTTGGCAAAGCCATCTTCGAGAACCTGTCGATAGAGGATCTGCCCCGACTCAGCTTTGCAGTCGAAGCGGTGTAACGCAGCGTCAGATTTCAGCGGTCGCCGGTCGTGCCAGTCGGCGGCTTTGCCGGCCGCAAACTTGATCGATCCCCAGCACGCTACCTGCCGCCGCCAACAAGGACGAAAGGCGCCCAGTAGAAGGGATCGGCGAAGGGCCGTTCAGCCCAGCCCGCGCTGGATGTGTCCTTGCCCAGCAGCGCCAGCGCTTCCTCCCGGCCCAGCTCACGCAGATAGAGCTGGGCCTGTTGCAAGGCCCCGGCGAACCCCGCGCCGGCGGCCACCTCCCGGTAGAAGCGCTCCATCAGCAGCCGCGTCGAGCGTTCGTCCACCCGCCAGAGGGTGGCGATGACGGCCGGCGCGCCGGCGGCCAGGAAGGCCCGCACCAACCCCATCAGCTCATCGCCGCGGCGCACCTGGCTCAGCCCGCTTTCGCAGGCGCTGAGGGTGGCCAGGTCGCAGCGCAGACGCAGGCTGGCCAGCGCCTCGCGGGCCGTCAACTTCTCGCCCGCGCCCAGGTGCAGCGACGATTCCAGCGGCGCGGCCGGGTCGAACTGGCCGTGGCAGGAGATGTGCAGGTAGCGGGCGACCGGGCCGCGCTGCAACAGCGCCTCCCGCTTGCCGGCCGGCCCCACCAGCGCCTCTCCCCCCAGCAGCGCGGCGATGCGGCTGGCCTCCTCCTCGGCGAAGCGCAGCCGTTGGTCGCCCTCGCCGTCGTAGCCCAGGGCCAGGCAGGGCGTTTCCCAGATTCTCGGGAATTGCCGAAAGCCCAAAGGCTGTGCGGCGGCGCGGTCCCGAAAGAGCACGCTGGCCGACGGCCCGTAGAGCAGTTCCGGCCCGCCCGGCCGCAGCAGCGTTTCGCCGTCAGGCGCGATCAGCGCCTGAAAAGGCACGTAGTGCAGCGGGCCGTGCGGGACGATGATCACCCGACGCTTGCCAGCCAGCAGACGGGCCGCCGGCGCGATCAGCCGGCCGTACAGGGTGCGGCGCACGGCCGGCTGCAAGAAATGGCGTTCGGCGGCCCCGGCCAGGCGGCGCGGCTGGAGATCGTTGGGCGACGCGTCGCCGGTCACCACAGCGACGCCCCCGCGGGTGACGATGAAGATCAGCGTGCTGGCGGGCGGAAAGCGGTGCCGGTCCAGGCTTTCCGCCTCACGGCCGGCCGGCGCGGCCATCAGGCCGGTGGTGAAGTAGGCCAGCAGCACCTCGTCCGGGGCCAGCGCCTGGCAAATCTGGCTGACGGTCAACACGCCGGTGGCCGGCAAGCGGCTGTCAGCCACATCCGATGCCAGGAGGTCCAGAAAGGCCCGGGCGCGGGCCTGTTCCGCCAGAACCAGCGCCTCATCCGGCCGGCCGGCGGCCACCGCTGTCAGCACGGCGTTGGCGAAGAGCTCCGTCACCGTCGCCATGAAGCCAGCGCGCGCCGTCTCGGTGGAGACGCCCGCCCGCAGGGCATCGATCAGCGCGATGGCGGCGCCGTAAGCGTCCAGCGCGTCCTCCCATCGGCCTTGCTGCTGGTGCAGATGCGCCAGGTTGGCCAGCGAGTCCAGCTCCTGGGCCCGGTCATGGTTGGCGCGGGCGATCTCCAGCGACTGACGAAAGGCGTCCTCGGCTTCCGGCCAGCGCTCGGGGCCCAGCTTGACCAGCAGCTCGCCCAGATTGCCGTAGGCCACGCCCATGCCCAGACGGTGGCCCAACGCTTCGTTGATGGTCAGGTAGCGATGGTAGGCCGCGGCGGCTTCGTCCCACCGACGCTGGACGCGGTGCAGGGCGCCGATCTCGTTCCAGAGGGTGCCGGCCAGCCAACGGTTCTCCTCCGTCTGCGGCGCTTCATGCAGCAGGTCCAGCGCCTGATGGCATGCGGCGGCGACCTGCGGCAAGACCTCAGCGCCGAACTGGCTCTGATCGAAGCCTGTGGCCAGGACAATTGCCATCTGCTTCAGCGCCTTGGCCTGGCCGGCCCGATCGCCCAGGGCGGCGTAGCAGGTCTCACAGCGCCGGCAGAAGGCGAGGCCCGCTTGCAGACGGTTCTGGCGGCGATAGGTGACCGCCAGCGCCAAACAGAGCCGGCCTTGCAGCTCCAGGTCGGGCTGGTCGTCCAGCAGGTCGAGGAAGATGCGCTCGGCCGCGGCCAGGTCGTGGTCCCGCTCGTTGGCCAGGATGCCCTCGAAGTAGCGCGTCCAGGCTGCCAGGTCTGGGTCAGCCGCGGCCAGTAGGCGCAACTCCGCCAGGATCGTCGCGCAGCGATCCAACTGGCGCAGGCGCACGGCGTCAAGGAAGGGTTGAAGAAGAGCAGGGTGCGGTGCAGGCATAGGTCAATCAGCGGAATCGTATCGAAGTCAAGCATCAGCCAGCGGTCGGATTCGTCACCCCGACGCCAGGCCGCGATCAAAATCACATCGCACGGAGACGGAGAGTATCATGTCGGCAACAAAGCCATCCCAGTATGTCGAAGTCCTGATCACACCACTTGACAACAGCCTTGGATTGGCGTTCCGCGTGCAATCCAAGCAGTTGCCGCTGACAACGCTGCCCGGCAAGAAGCGCATCCACGTCACCCTGACGCAAGGCAGCTTTGCCGACGTCCCAGAACAGGGCGGCACCGGGCGAGAAGAAGGCTACACCGGGTTCGACCTGGCTGAGCCGGCGGCTGGCAGCGCTGAGTTTACCCTGAAAATCGAGAATCTCCAACCGGTCGGGACATCTCAACTCATCCAGGGGATGGCCGCGGTTGTGCTCGAGGGCCAGGACGTGACGCTGCACGACAGCGCGCAACAGCCTGTGGTGCTCGATGTGGCGGGGGCCTTGGTCACGCTGGCTGAGGTGCATTTCGTCGTGGCGACGTTGACCCCACAGGACGCTTTCACGGTGCGGCACGGCGCCGAGCTGGCGACTGCCACCTCCAAGGCCGACGCCTCGACCCGCGTCTGCATCGCGTTCAGAGACAACGGCCCCCTGGGATTGGACCTTCTGCCTGGTTCCAGGTATTTCATCTTCCGGGCTGCCTCCAACGAGATCGTGCCGCCGATGGATCTGACGTTCCATCTGCCGGCCGATCCGGACCGTAAGGTCGCCCCTGGGGTCTTTATCCGCCGGCAGGGAACTTGGGAGAAAATGCAGGAGGCGGCGCTGGCAGCAGATGGGCGGTCTGTCAGCGTCAGCACGACTGGCGAGAGCACCTTCGCCCTCAGCGCTGCGGCGTCGAGTTGATGCGATGAGATCTTCGCGCCTTGCGAGCGTGAGTCTGGCGCTGGCGCTGGCTGTCGGGCTGCTGCTGGCGCTGCTGGCCGGCGCCTGCGCCGCGCCGGCGCCGGCCGCGGTCGCAAGGGATGTCACCTTCGTGGTGACGCTGGACGGAGCGCCGGCGCCGGGCGCGGCCATCTTCGCCAATGGGCAACCGCTGCCCAATGCGCTGGCCGGCGGCAGCTTGACCACCGGGCCTGACGGCAAGCTGACCGCCAGGCTGGCAGGGACAGAAGCGGTAGCAGCGCTGGCGCCGGCCGCGCTCGCCACCACCGCGCGGCCAGCCCACGACTGGCTGGCTGCGCCCTGGCAGGCCTTTGCCAGCTCCGGCCAGCCGCCCGACTGGAAATACCAGGTCTTCTGGACCAGCCTGGATTGGGACGAAACGGGCGCGCCAGTGGCTGCGTCGGTCGGCGCCAGCGAAACGGTGACCCTGACCCTCCACCGGCAGCGGCCGTTGATTCTGTTCAACCTGTTGGTTTCGGTCGAATGGGATGCCGATCAAGCCTATCTGGACGACCTGGCATTGGCCATGCAGCGCGCCTCCACCTACCTGTGGGACGTGACCGACGGCCAGATGGCCCTGGGACAGGTGCGCATTGTCGCCAACCGGGAACACTGGTGGGACGCGGACATTCAGGTGGTGGCCAACAACACCCTGAGCCCGCATGCTGTGATCGGGGGTATAGAAGAGGATCTGGAGCCTGCCAACTACCGCATTCAGTTGGGACCGTTCTGGGATTCCAGGCGCATCAACGGTCCCGACAGCCGGTGGAGCAAGCCTGATGGCTACCGCACCATCGTCCATGAGCTGGGACACTACGCGCTGGGCCTCTACGACGAATATGTGGGCAGCAATGGCCAAAACCACGCCTGCACCAGGCCGCAACCCGACCGAAGCCTGGACAGCACCGGCGCCAGCATCATGAACCATCAATACACCACCAGCGAGCTGAGCTCAGACGATGTCCCGGGGCTGTGGTCGCTGGAGTGCGAAAAAACACTGCAATGGCAGCGGACCCTGCACAATGGCGTCGGCCAGTCAGCCTGGGACGCCGTGGTGCAGCGCTTCAGCCGCGCCGGCCAGTGGGAGATCGTCCCGCCGCGCCAACAGCCGCTCTCGGGCCCGATCTCGACCACGTGGCCCACGGCTCTGATGAACGTTCCTGCGGTTGTGGTGGAAAACGACAGTCCGGAGGTGGGGCGGGTAGCTCCCTTTACGTTGACAGTGGCCACCAACAACAGCCTCGCCGCACCGTCAGTCGTCTGGTTGGAGCAGGGCAAGCTGGGCTGCGCCATCAAGCTGGGGGAAATCACGGCAGCTCGGCCGCGTCTGTGGGTGCTGGGAGCGCGGAGCGGCGACCGTCTTCACATACGCCAGGAGGTTGACGAAAGCGGGTGGCACTGTGCGACGCGCCCAATCAGCGACGGCGCCGCGCTGGCCAATCCCGTGGCGTTGCAGTACCACGACTTCAGTTGTAAGCCGGCCTTCATGGTCTGCAACCATCCCGCTCCCCAGGAACGGGCCGCTTCGTTGGCCCTGATGGCCCAGTTCGACCGGCCCAGGCCGCAGTTTCTCTCCGACATGACCTTGCAGAGGTTGACTCCGCTGATCTCTGCAATGATTCCGCTCAGCCGGGACCCTTCGGCCATCGATGCCCTTGAGTACGACGCCTCCTTCCGCGACCTGCTCACCACCAGTGCAGTGAACGCCCTGGTGACCGGTGCGGCTCAAGGCGAAGCTCCGCCCAGCAGCGCGCCGGTCTGTTTCGCCGGAGCAGGCAACTGTCTCCTGCTGGACGTTGGCGTCACAGCCAACGCGCTGAGCGGCGCGGCGGCGCTGGCCCCGGCCAGCCAGCCGGCCAGGCTGACTCTGGCGTCCAACGACGGCCTGTGGCAGATTTTCCAGCAGGGCAGCAGGATACCTGCCGACCTGTTCATCGTCGACAGCCCCCTGCCGCCGGCCCTGAACCGCAACGGCCTCGGCCTCGTGGGCGTCAGTCGCCTTTACACCCTGGGCGGCGCCTGGAACGACGTCGAGCTGGCGGTGCAAATCCAGGCCGGCTGCTGCGCCGGGGAGAGCGAGCGCCTGCCGCGCCTGTATCGCATCGAGAACGGCGAACCAACGCTGGTCGAGGACAGTTGGTACGTGGAACAGGAGGGGTACGTGCTGGCGACTATCCGCCAGCCTGGCGCCTATGCGCTCTTCCACTGACCGGCGCGGGCCAGTGCAGCGCCAGAGGGCAACGGCCTGATCGCCAAATCGTCGGATTCCGCTGTCGTGCATATAATCACAGGTGCGATGCGCGACGCTGCGCCAGGCTGGTCTCCCTTTCCGGTCGGGACCGCGGCCCGCGGCCGCAAATCCCTGCGAAAGGCTCCCTCCTGTGAAAATCGTTACCGACAGCGCGGCCGACATGCCGGCCGCCGAACTGCACGCGTTTGGCGTGGTAGAAGCGCCCCTGTACATCCAGTTTCCCGAAGGGGAGGTCAACTCGGCCGACATCAGCGCCGATGACTTCTACGACCGGCTGCGGGCCATGTGGCCGGCCATCCCCACCACGGCCCAGCCCTCCAGCGGCGAGATGGCGCAGATCTATCAGCAACTGGCCGCCCAGGATCCCCAGATTCTCTCGGTACACATCTCCTCCGGGCTGAGCGGCGCGTCCCAGTCGGCCCAACTGGGCGCGTCCCAGGCCCAGATGGAGGAGCAGGTGACCGTCTGGGACACGCTGACCCTCTCCGGCGGCCAGCGCTTCCAGGTGCTGGCCGCGGCCGCGGCCAGCCAGGCGGGCTGGTCGTTGGCAGCCATCCAGCAGCGGCTGGCCGATCTGCGCAGCCAGACCGAGGTCATCTTCACCCTGGAGACGCTGGACTATCTGGCGCGCGGCGGTCGCATCGGCCGGGTGCAGGCGCTGGCCGGCTCGCTGCTCAAGATCAAGCCGGTCATTCGCGTCGAACACAGCGACGGCAAATACAGCACCGTGGGCAAGAGCCGCCACATCCCCCAGGCGTTGGCCGCCATCGTCGAGCACCTGCACGGCCAGTATGGCAACACCCCCCTGTGGGCCACGGTGTTGCACGGCCAGTTCGCGGCGCAGGCCGACGCGCTGACCAATCTGCTGATCGGCAAGCTCAACGTTGCCCGGCTGGAGACCATGCGCATCTCCCCGGTGTTGGGCGTTCACACCGGGCCAGGCATCGTCGGCGTGGCCGTGGCGCCGATCAAGCTGCTGGAGGACCTGCTGCCCGCGACGTGAGGCGACGGGCAGCGCTCCGCCCATTCCGCTAACGCAGGCGCACTTCCCACAGGCAAAGCCCAAGAACGCGGCTGTCGCCGTTGCTTGGATCCAGGCTGGCAGGGCTGGCCGCGTCGGGTATGAGAAATTCCAGCTCATTGACCCGCGGGCCAGCGCCTCCGGTCGCCAACAGCCCAGGATCGACGGCAAAGGCATATGCCGCGGGCTCCCAGTGGGTGGAGCTTTCCATCACGCCCAGCGGCGCGCTGTTGAGCGGCAGCGCGTTCAGGGCAAAACCCGTTGGAACAGCGCCTCGTAGGCGTCGGTCACCGCCTCCCAACTGTAGACGCTGCGCGCCCGCTCGGCCGCAGCTTGGCGGTAGAGCTGGACCAACGGCGGCGCGTCCAGCAGGGTGCGCAGCACCGCCGTCAGCGAGGCCGCGCCCACCTGGCCGTCGTACCAGAGCCCGGCCGCCTCCACCGTCTCCAGGTTCTCCGGCGTGTTGTGCACCACCACGCAGTTGCCGAAGTTCATCGCCTCCACCAGCGCGGGGTGGGTGCCGCCCACGCCGCTGGTCTCGACGAAGGCGTAGGCGTGGCTGTTCAGCTCCCAGTAGCCTTCGCCGAACAGGTAGCCGGTGAAGTGGATGCGCGGATCGCCGCCGGCCAGCCGGCGCAGCTCAGCCTTGTAGTCCTCGGCGTAGGGCGCATCGCCCACGATGACGCACTGCATGTCGGTGTCCAGCCGCCGCCAGGCCTCCACCAGGTGATGGGCGCAGTTCTCCGGCACCAGCCGCCCCACGAAGAGCACGTAGCCGCGGGGCTTCAATCCGAAACGGGCCAGCGTGGGCCCAGCCGGCCGATGGGGCAGATCGGAGCCGTAGGCGATGTAGGCGCTGTCCGCGCCGTAGACCTCGCGATAGTAACGCTGCACCACCAGGCTGTCAGTGATGATGGCGTTGGGCAGCACGGTGCTCATCTGCTCGGCAAACTGAATGTAGCGCTTGGCCAGCGGCGGCCACTTGGCCCGCTTCCAGTCCAACCCATCGACGTTGAGCAGGGTGCGCTGGCCGGCCAGGCGGGGAATCCACGTCACCAGGCTGTTGCCGGCGATGAAATAAAGCGCGATGTCATAGCCCTGGCTCAGCGCGTGCAGGCTGGAGAGGAAGCTGTGCGCGATGGTGTCCAGATATTTGTTGGTGATGGTGGGCAGCTTGACCAGCCGCATCCCCTTGTAGGTCGGCTGGTCGTAGCTGATGTGGTGGCTGCGGCAGTAGACCGTAACCTCATGGCCGCGCAGCGCGAGCCGGCTGCCCAGCTCCTCGACGCAGGTCTCGAAGCCGCTGTAGCTGGCAGGCACGCCGCGCGTGCCGAGCATGGCAATTTTCATTCGGTGTTTGTCATCCTTGGAAGTTCAACTTCTCGGAAGAAGTTGAACTTCTCTTTCATCACGGCACATAAGGCGGGCGGCTTGGATCGACCAGGGCTGCGGAGTGGACCTGCACGGGCTGTTCGGCCAGGTTGCGCAGCTCGACCGCGACGCTGGACCTGGCTGGCAGGCTGCCGGCCGGCAGCTCGAAGCGCGCCGTCTGCCAGGCATCGCCGGCGCCGCCCACAATGCCCAGCGTCTGGCCATCGACCGACACGGCCAACTGCACCCCAGGGTGGTCGCGGTAGGCCACATCCAGCACGACCGGGCCAGCGGCCGCGGGCGCCAGCGTGGCCTGGGCGGTGTCGCCCTGGTTCAGTTGCTGCGACGGCCTGGGCTGGGTGGCCGCCTCCTCGAAATAGCCGAAATAGTGGTGGCTGGTGACTGCGTTGCTCTCGATCCAGGCCGCGGCCGCTGGCTGATGGTCGGCGCGGCCAGCCAGCGTCAGCGCGACGGCGCCATCGGCTGCCAACTCGACCGGCACGGCCACATTGCGCCAGGCCGCGGCATCGCCGGTCAGCGCCAGCGTCGCCGCGCCGTCGGCCGCGCCGGCCAGTTCGCTGCCCGCCGGCAGAAAGGTGTGCAGGACCACGCTGGGAGTCACGCCGGCCGGGAAGGTCAACGTCGTCGTCACCGGGCCGCCGGCCGGCTCCTCGCCCCGTGCGGACCACCAACTGACGGCCAGGTCGCGCTGAAACATGGGCCCCAAGGCCCGCCGGTGAATGATGCTGCGGAAACCGCGCTCATCCTGAATGTCCATCGGCTCATAGCGCTGGCGGAACCAGTTCTCGCTGGCGACGTCGCCCGGATAGCCTTCGGCGCCGGCCAGCACCACCAACGGCGGCGCATGGGCCTTGATGGCCCAGCCGATCTTGTCGGCCGCCGGCAGTTGCAGTTGGGCGATCTCCGGGTGCAACAGCCCGGAGAAGTCCAGGATGCGGCAGTCGCTGACGTAGCCCAAGATGCCGATTTCGGTCATGCCCACCGGCTCGCGGCCCGGCTGCTGGCACAGCTCACGCAGCAACTGGCCGGTCCGTTCGTAGGCAACCTGCCGCTGACCGGGCGGCTCCTGACTGGCCAGGCTGGCAGCAGCTCGCAGCGTGGGGATCAGCAGCGCCGCCAGCAGGACGACGGCCAGCAGCGACGCCGCAACCCGCCCAAACCGGGCATCCCGGCGCAGCACTCCCAGCCAGCCCACCACAGCGGCCGCGCCGTCGCCAGCCAACAGCGCCGCAGCAGGGACCAGGGGCACGTAGTACCAGAAATAGCCTCGCGCGCGCAACAGGGCGTGGATAAGAATGTACAACGCGCCCCACAGCAGCAGCAGCCGGCGCACGGAGAGCGTCGCCGACCGGGGGGACGCGGCGGGAAGGCCAGCCAGGAGCGCGCCGATCAAGGCCAGCGCCGCGGCCAGCGGGTTGGCCAGCCCCCAGCTTCGGGCCGTCTGCCACAGCAGGTTGCCCCACTGGGCGGCGCGGTCAGGCTGGCCCTGGCTGATCTTAGCTGCCAGCGTGTTGGGCAGCGGCGAGCCGTAGTAGCTCCAGGCGAAGAGCACCCAGGGCAGCGTCAACAGCAGCCCCAGCGCCAACGCGGCCCAGGGCACGCGCCGGCGGCTGATCAGCCAGTGCGCGCCTACCACCAGGCCCACCAGGATGCCATCGGGGCGCAGCAGAAAAGCCGCGGCCGCGGCCGCCGCGGTGGCCAACAGCCAGCGCTGGGCCGCGTCAGCCGGCTGTTGCAGGGCGCGGCGATAGGCAGCGAAGACCGCCAGCAGCGCGGCCAGGTAGAGCGGCGTCTCCATGCCGATCGCCGCGCTGAGCAGCGGGTTGGTCAGGGTCAAGGACACGGCGACGACGGCAGCCAGATCAGCCAGGCAGGGGGAGCGCTGCGCCAGACCGGCCCGGCTGGCGTCGATCAGCAGGGCGCCCACGGCCAGCAGCGCCAGGCCATTCCAGAGCAGGGCCAGGGCCACGAAATCCTGGCTGAACAGGGAGCTGGCAGCCAGCAGCAGCATGTAGCCGGGTGTGGTGACGGAAAGAACCCGTTCGCCGGGGTTGAAGACCGGCCCCAGGCCGTTGGCCAGGTTGCGCGCCACGCGGTAGGTGATGAACGCGTCATCGTTGACGATGACGCGGCTGGCGAAGAGCAGGTTGAGCCCGGTCAGGAGAATGACCAGCAGCCACGGCAGCGCACGCAACAGGCGCGCCCCCAGGCGCCGCCCATCTGAGCTGGCCCCGGCCGCCCCCTTCATCGGTCCCTCCGGCGCGCCAGGACATCGCTGTAGACCGCCAAGGTCTCGGCCGCGCAGCGCTCCCACGAGAACTGCCTGACGCGCTGCCGGCCGCGCTGGCGCAGATCGGCCTGCAACGCGGGCTGGGTCAGCACGTCGGCCAGCGCCTGGGCCAGCGCCTGCGTGTCGTGGGGGTCGATCAACAGCGCCGCGTCTCCCACCACCTCCGGCAGCGAGGCCGCGTTGGTGCTGATCACCGGCGCGCCGCAGGCCATAGCCTCCAGCGGCGGCAGGCCAAAGCCCTCGTAGAGCGATGGGTAGACAAAGACCGTGGCCGCGCTGTACAGCGCCGGCAGGTCGGCGTCCTCCACGTAGCCGGGGAAGATCACCCGGCCCTCCAGCCCCGCCTGCCGCACCGCGCCATAGACCTCGCTCTCCCGCCACTGCGCCTTGCCAGCGATGACCAGGGAAGGGCGAACCGTTAACCGTTCACCGTCCACCGTTAACCGTTCACCGTCCACCGTTAACCGTTCACCGTTAACCGTTAACCGTTCACCGTTAACCGTCAACCGTTCCCCGTCCACCACCTGCCCAAAGGCGGCCACCAGGCGGGCGATGTTCTTGCGCGGCTGCAGGTTGCCCAGAGCCAGCGCGAAGGGGCCGTCGGGAATGCCATAGCGGGCGCGCACCGCGCGCAGCCGCGCCGGATCCTCCTCCGGCTGGAACTGCTCACCTGCGGCCTCGTAGGTGACGGTGATCTTGGCGGGCGGCAGGCCGTAGCGCTGGACGATCTCCCGCTTGGCGTGCTGGCTGACGGTCAGGATGTGGGCGGCCCGCCGCGCGCTGAGGGGAACCAGCGTCTTGAGGATCAGCCGGTCGCGCGGCGAAAAGAATTGCGGGTAATGCTCGAAGGAGATGTCGTGGATGGTCACCACGGTGGGGCAGGGGCTGAACGGCGGCGCGTTGTAGGTGACATGCAGCAGATCGAAGGCGCCGCGCCACACGGCCCAGGGCAGGCCGAAGGGGATGCGCAGCAGCGCGTTGGCCGGCCGGAGCCGCGCCGCCTGGGCGTTGACGCTGGCGCGCAGCTCAGGCAGGGCCGCGTGCAGGCGCTCCGGGTGCGTGGCCAGCAGCAGAAAACGCGGCATGTCGCCAAAGCGGCGCTGCTGGGCGCGCTGCATGGCGGGCAGCTCCTGGGTGGCGTTGGGCGGACCCAGCGCGTCCCAGGAGAAACCCTTGGGGTCGCGCCCAGTCAGCCGCAACAGGCCGCGCGCCAGGTTGACCATGTAGGTTTCGTTGCCGGTTTCCCGCTCGCCCACCATGTGAGCGTCGATGGCGATGTGCATGGTTGTGAAGGGAGGATGGGGGATGGTGAACGGTGAACGGTGAACGGTATACGGTGAACGGTGAACGGTATACGGTATACGGTGGACGGTGGACGGTGGGCGGTGGGCGGTGAATTGGTGAACGGTGAATTGTGACTCATGGTTCGGTCATTTTACGAGGTTGTTTCGAGAATTTGGGCGGATATCGTCGTTATCGTAAACTTGCAAGTGTGTTCAAACCATCTGCCGACCGACTCGCAAGCCCGAAACCGTGCCATTGCTGACGTGGCCGGA
>JAKQCW010000044.1 GCA_029558955.1 Chloroflexota bacterium | reverse complement strand
GTAACTGTTCAGCCGGCGGGTGCGAACACGTTGATTGAGTAGGCCGCCGTATCGAAATCAACGTGTTCGCACCCGCCGGCGGGCCAAACGTTGGTTTCGATACGCCTCAGAAGGCTACTCAACCAACGTTTGGCCCGCCGGCTGAGCAGTTACGGTGATCCACTGCCCCGCGGCAGCGGTAGAAAAAGCGAGGGAAGTTCAGACTACCCGAAGACCATGCCGCAGACCGACACCAACGAGGTGTTGCGCTGGTCCGCGGGGCACTGGTCATAGGCGACGACCTGGCCCTCCACCTCGCCCAGCAGGCGCAGCGCCAGGTAGAAGGGGGAGGCGCCGCAGACGTTGTTGCGGTCCTCGACGCGGCGAATGGCGGCGAAGAAGCCCGCGGCGCTGCCCGCGGCCAACTGCTGCATCAGCTCCTCATCGGCCTGGCCCAGGGCGGCGCGGCCCGCGGCGTCCACCTCCGCCCCGCCGAAAACCGGCCCCACATGGGCCAGATCGCCGGAGGCCACCACCAGCACCTGGCGGCCAGCGGTCCAGGCCTGCTGCCGCAGCGTGGCCAGAAACGCGGCCAGCACGGCGTCGTCGGCCGGGTCGCCCTGGCCGTCGATGAAATCGGCAAAGGAGCCGGTGAGGATCGGAACCATGGCCACCGGCCGGCCGCCGCGCATGTGGTGCAGCCAGGTGGCCACCAGCTCCAGCGAATGCTCGGCGCGGTGGCGCAGCTCGCCGGCAAAGGCCGCCTGCGGACCGATGGCCTCGGCCAGCGCGTCCACCAGCGCCCTGTCGGTGGGCAGCACGCCGTAGGGGGTGGCGTAGCTCTGGCGGGTCAGGGTCAGCCGGTCGCCCTGGCTGTGGTGGTCGGTGCCCAGCAGAATCACCAGATCGGCGGCCTGGGCCATGCTGGCGGCCTGCTGCCAGACCGCGGCGTAGACCGACCCGCCGCGCTGATAGTCGATGTGCGGGCTGAACAGGCCCCGCCCGGCGGCCGGCGCGGCGCGGGAGGCGCCGTTGACCCGGCTCAGATAGCCGTCGAACAGGCGACGCAGGTCGGCCGGCTTGGCCGGATAGGACTGGCCGGCCAAGCTGGGCGGCCGGAAGGGCGCGGCCCGGTAGGCGGCCAATGCCCGATCATGGGCCTCGGCCGCGCGGGCGTTGTCCAGCATGAAGTTGTCGTCCAGCACCTCGACCATCTGTTGCAGCAGCTCGTCGGGATAGACCAGGCCGAAGCTCGCCATGGCCTGCATGCGGAGTTCGTTCAGCGTCAGCCCGTCGCACCGCGCCAGCAGCGCCAGCGCCGGGCCCAGCTCCTCGGGCAACACCAGGTAGTTGCCGCTGAGCTGCAACGGATCGCGCAGCAGCAGCGAGGGCTGGCCGCGCTGAACGATGGGCTGAACGTCCATGAGCCGCAGCCTGGAACAGGGTTGATCGGTGGGAATTGTCATAGGTCACGTGTAACTGCGCAGCCGGCGGGTGCGCACCCGTCGGCGGGCACAAACAGGCTGGCCGGGCCTTGCCCAGGCCCGGCCAGCCTGTTCAGCCCCAGCCGGCGCCGCAGCTTAGGCGCCCTTCAACTGGTACAGCTCGAAGGCCTCGGCTGTCCAGGGCAGCGCTGGCTTGAAGAAATGTTCGTAGATGGCCTGGGCGTAGACCCGCACCTCATACTGCGCCTCGGCCGCCATGCGCAGCTTCATGAAGTGCATCAGGTTGTGGGCGTCGGCCTTGACCACCCAGGTGTAGTAGACGCTGAAGCCGGCCAGGAAGAGCCGCGCCTGTTCGCGCGCCACGCCGGCCGCCAAGGCCTGCTGATAAAGCTGGAAGCCCTCCTCGTAATGGCGCAGCAAGGCATCGCTCAGCCACTGCCCATCGGCCAGCAGGCCCTCGCTGGCCTGCTTGTTGTCGCTGGACTGGAGGCGCCAGGCGTCCGGCTGGACCACGTAGAAATCGTTCTCCTCGAAGGGGGTGTAGCGGCCAGACTGGGCGTTGAACGAGAAGGTTCTGTGCCGCGCCCATTGCCACCAGGTGACCACCGGCGCGCGCACGCGGAACTTGAACTCCACCATCTCGAAGGGGGTGGTGTGGCGGTGGCGCAGCAGGTAGAAGAGCAGCTTCTTGTCCCGCTCCGCGCCCTTGCTCTCGCCCAAAAAGGAGGTGCGCGCGGCCGCCACGATGGCGTTGTCGTCGCCCATCACATCTTGCAGCTCGATCCAGCCCTTGTCCAGCACGGGCACGCGCTTGCCGATCAGATCAGTCTCTGCCATTGCATCACCTCTGGCCTGCTACCGGGGCCAGCTCAGCCCAGCCAACAGCGCCGCATCGGTCGCCACGAGGCCATCCACGCCGGCATCGATCAACGCCTGCAGCTCGGCGCTTCCCTGCTGGCCGGCCAGCGCCACCAGATGCATGCCGCGGCCGCGGGCCGCGGCCACCAGCGCCTTGTCGATCTCGTCGCCCGGCAGCAGCAGCGCCGGCGCGGCCGGCCGGTAGAAGGGCGCCAGGCCGAAGCGCTCCATGGCCAGGAAAGCCGCGGCCTCGGCGCTGGTGGCGGCCGTGCCCAGGTCGGGGGCCTGTTCCCGCAGGGTGTTGGCCAGCAGAGGATGATCCACCGCCGCCAGCACCCGCGTCCGGGCGTCGGCCCCGTCAATGGCCTGCAAGAGCGCGGCCACCCCTTGCAGGGTGGGCTGGCGCAGCGCCACGATGGCCCGCAGCTCAGGGAAGGCGGTCAACACCTCCTGCAAGGCAACCCCGCCCTCCAGCTCCGCCAGGGTCTGCTGGCTCACGGCGGAGTCGGCCACCACCAACACGCCATCGCGCGTCAGGTACACGGGGAGGTAGAGGCCGTTGACGCCGGCCTGGCGGGCAGCCTGAAAGGCCGCCAGCGTGTAGGGACGCGCGCCGGCCGGGCTGACGCTGTCCACCGCGGCCAGGCCAGGCCGGTCGCGGAAGAAGGCGACATTGTCCAGCGGCCGGATGGTCAACAGGCGGTAGATGCCGAAGATGACCAGCACGACCAAGAGCACGAGAATCAGACGAAACAGAAACTGGCGCACCGGGGTCCATCCTTCCCAGCGGGATCAAGAAATGTCGCCATTTTACCACAGGACGCGCCAGGCACAAGAAGCGCCGACAGGCCGTGGACGCGGAGTCGCCCGCGTTTGTTGCTCCAGCGTTCCTTTCATGTATAATACCAGCCGCCCGGCAACCCGTCCGGGCGGCTTTGTCACCAGAGTGTAATGCGCAATGCGTACCTGGTAACCGGAAATTCGCGGCGCTGGCCGCACGTTGCAGGTCCACGCGTTTCCGGGTAGCGGGTTGCCACTTGCTCGTCACTCGTTACGTCAACCAGACCCAGCTTTCAGGAGCCCTCATGAACCCACATATGCCCTCGGCCGAGATCAGCGCGTTTCTGGAGCGCACATTGCTGCGCGTGCAGAAGCCGGCGCGCTACACCGGCGGCGAGTGGAACTCGGTGGTCAAGGACTGGGACGCGATCCCCGTGCGCGTCGCCCTGGCCTTCCCCGACATCTACGACCTGGGGATGAGCAACCTGGGGCTGGCCATCCTCTACGACCAGATCAACCAACGGCCAACCATGCTGGCCGAGCGGGTCTACGCCCCCTGGCGGGACATGGAGGCTGAGATGCGCCAGGCCGGGACGCCGCTGTTCAGCCTGGAGACGCGTCACGCCCTGGCCGATTTCGACCTGCTCGGCTTCTCCCTGCCCTACGAACAGCTCTACACCAACGTGCTCAACATGCTGGACCTGGCCGGCCTGCCCCTGCGCGCCGAACAGCGCAGCGCGCAGCACCCCCTGGTGATCGCCGGCGGCAGCGGCTGCTACAACCCGGAGCCCATGTCGGCCTTTTTCGACGCCATGGTCATCGGCGAAGGGGAAGCGGTGATCTTCGAGGTGATCGAGGCCTACCAGGAGTGGAAAAGAGCAACAGGCAGCCAGACGAGCACGGGCCAGGATCTCACAAGTCCCACCGCCCAACAGACCGCTCACCGTTCACCGCTCACCGTTCACCGTTATGACCTTACTAACTGACGCGACCCACAACAAGATTCGTGAATTGATGGCCCGCTATCCCCAGCCGCGTTCGGCCTTGGGGCCGGCGTTGGAGGCTGTGCAGCAGCAACTGGGCTATGTGTCGGAAGCGGCCATGGTCGAGGTGGCGCGGCTGTTCGATCTGGACGCGGCCGAGGTGCGCGCTTTCGTCGGCTTCTACCACATGCTGCGCCAGGAGCCGCCCGGCGCCTACCACCTGGAAGTGTGTACCAACGTGCCCTGCCTGCTGCGCGGCGCGGGCCAGTGCGCCGACCAGCTCAAGCAGAAGCTGGGCATCGATTATCACGAAACCACGCCCGACGGCCTGTTCACCCTGGGCGAGATGGAGTGCCTGGGCTCCTGCGGCACCGGACCGATGGTCGCCGTCACCAAGAAACAGGCCAACTGGATGCGCTACTACGAGCAACTGGAGGCGCCGGAGCATATCGACGCCATGTTGGACGAGCTGCGCCAACTGGCCGACGTGCCGGCCGCGCAGTTGCCAGCGCCGGAGCGCGTGGCGCCGGGCGCCGCCGACCGATCGACCGGTCCCTACCACCACGGCCACCATCCAGAGACCAACAACATGCTGGCGCGCATCGATCAGCCAGAGAGCCACACCATCGCCAGCTATGAGGCTGACGGCGGTTATGCCTTGGCCAGGGAAACGTTGCAGGGCAAGACGCCCGCCGATGTGCTGGAGACGGTCAAGGCTGCCGGGCTGCGCGGCCGCGGCGGCGCGGGCTTCCCCGCTGGCATGAAATGGAGCTTTCTGCCGGCTGGCGTCTACCCGCGCTATCTGGTGGTCAACGCCGACGAAAGCGAGCCGGGCACCTTCAAGGATCGCCTGATCATCGAGTATGATCCGCACCAGTTGATCGAGGGCATCATTCTGGCCAGCTATGCCACCGAGGCCAGCCACGCCTTCATCTACATCCGCGGCGAATATTTCTTCGGCGCACAGCGGCTGGAGCAGGCTGTGGCCGAGGCGCGGGCCAAGGGCTACGTCGGCAAGGATATTTTCGGCAGCAAGAAGGACCTGGAGATCACCGTCCACCGCGGCGCGGGCGCCTACATCTGCGGCGAGGAGACCGCGCTGCTCAGCTCGCTGGAGGGCTACCGCGGCCACCCGCGGCTCAAGCCTCCCTTCCCAGCCGTGGAAGGTCTGTACAGCAAGCCCACCATCGTCAACAACGTGGAAACCATCGCCCAGGTGGTGCATATCGTGCGACATGGCGCGGCCTGGTATCGCCAGTGGGGCACCGAGCGCAGCCCCGGCTTCGCGCTCTATGCGCTGAGCGGCCAGGTGAAGAAGCCGGGCGTCTACGAGCTGCCCTACAACACCACGCTGCGCCAGTTGATCTTCGACTACGGCGGCGGCGTCATCGACGATCGGCCCATCAAGTCGATCATTCCCGGCGGGCTCTCCATGCCCCATCTGGCCGCGGACAAGCTGGATGTATCCATGGATTTCGAGAGCATTGTGGCAGCCGGCTCCTCGCTGGGCTCCTGCGGCATCATGGTGATCTGCGAGGGCGCCAACATGGTGGAGCTGGCGCTGCGCACCATCAGCTTCTACCGCGAGGAGAGCTGCGGCAAGTGCACGCCCTGCCGCGAGGGCACCGGCTGGCTCAAGAAGATCCTGGAGCGCATCGAGCGCGGCGAAGGCCAGCTCGGCGACCTGGACACCATCGAGCGGCTGACCTGGCCCATCGAGCGGCAGAGCTTCTGCCCCTTTGGCCCCGCCTCAGTCTGGGGCGTGCGCAGCCTGCTCAAGCTCTTCCGCGTCGACTTCGAGACCTACATCCAGCAGACCAACCCCAGCGGCCAGGCCCCGGTGCTGCCGGTGCGGCCGATCTACCGGCCGGACACCGGTGAGCCGGCGCCGCAGGTGAGGGTGTAGACGCATGAACGTCGAGTGGACAGACTATATGCTGTTCCGGGCGAGGTCGAGAGGATATGATCTCGCCAGAATCGAGCATATTCTGACCTACTCGACAGAGCGATACTTCGATACTGCTACTCAGCGTCATGTGATTATCGGTCGCTACCGTGATGAATTGGTCATGATACCGTATGAGCAGGATGAGGACCGGGTGACGCCGGTGACCGTTCATGCGACGACGCGACAGCAAGTCAATTTCCGCGTGAGAACGGGCAGGTTTATCAATGAATGATCTGAGAATGGCCTACTTTGAGAAGGAAGACATCCTGCATTTGATGGTGGCGCCTGGTCCTGAAGTCCAAAGCGTCGAGTTGAGTCCGGATGTTACTGTCGAGATGGATGCAGAAGGGCAGATCCTTGGTATTGAAATCCTGAACGCCAGCAGATTCTTGCGCGATTCGATCATGGACTCGATTCAGAGTCAAATGCTGCGTCACCTGGAAATGACGCCGGCGTGAGGCTCGGATGGTCCGGGTTATTCACGTCGAGGCGAAAGCGCATTTCAATCTGCTGGTGACGTTCAACACCGGCGAGCGAAAACTGGTGAATGTCGAATAGTATTTGTGCGGACCGATCTTCCAATCCCCACAAGATCGTTGGAAATTATGCCTGATCTCATAACCATCACCATCGACGATGTCGAATACAAAGTTCCCAACGGGATGCTCCTGACCGATGCGGCCAAGCTGATCAACATCGACATCCCCGTCTTCTGCTCGCATCCCAAGCTGGACCCGCTGGGCGCGTGTCGTATGTGCCTGGTGGAGCAGGATGTGCGCGGCCGTTGGATGATCGTCACCGCCTGCACCATCCGCGTGGCCGAGGGGATGAAGTTCCGCTACGCCAGCCCGGCCGCGACCCAGGCGCGCGAGGACACCCTGGAGTTCCTGCTGATCAACCATCCGCTGGACTGCCCCATCTGCGACAAAGGGGGCGAGTGTCCCTTGCAGGACCAAACGCTCAAACATGGCCCTGGCGTTTCCCAGTTCCAGGAGATCAAGAACCACAAGGCCAAGCGCTACCCCATCAGCGATCTGATCATGCTGGATCAGGAACGCTGCATCATCTGCTGGCGCTGCATTCGCTATCTGGAGGAATGGGAAGACAAGCCGCAGTTGGGGCTTTTCCACCGCGGCGACAGGTCGGTGATCGATTTCTTCCCCGGTCAGCCGGTGGACGCCAAGACCAGCGGCAACATCATCGAACTCTGCCCGGTAGGCGCGTTGACCAACCGTGTCAGCCGCTTCCGCTATCGCCCCTGGGACACCAAGAACATCGATTCCATCTGCGTCCACTGCTCGCAGGGCTGCAACGTGCGCCTGGATGGCCGCATCCATCAGTTGCGCCGGGTCGTGGCGCGCGAGAACATGGCCGTCAACGACGAGTGGATCTGCGACAAAGGCCGCTTCATCCACGCCTTTGCCGATGCGCCGGAGCGCCTGACCACCCCGCTGATCCGCGATCACAAGGGGGGTGAGCTGCGCGAGGCCGGCTGGGAGGAGGCGCTGGCCCTGGTGGCGCAGCGACTGGCCTTCACAGCCGATGTGCAGGGGCCGGCCGCGGTGGGCGCGCTGGGCTCGGCCAAGCTGAGCAACGAGGCCGCCTACCTGTTGCAGAAGCTGATGCGCGGGCTGGTGGGCAGCAACAACGTCGATCACCGCGGCGGCGCGGCCGTGCTGGCCGACCCCCGCGGCCTGAGCGCGATCCGCGACGTGGAGCAGGCCGATCTGATCGTGTTGGCCGGCGTCGATCCGGCCGAGGAACAGCCGGTGCTGGCCACCTTCATCCGCCGCGCGGTGCGCCGCCGCGGCGCAAAGCTGCTGATCCTGCACCCGCGCCAGATCGAGGACACCCGCTACCCCGGCGCCTATCTGCCCTACAAGCCTGGCCAGGAGGCGGCGCTTTTCGAGGGGCTCAGCCGCGGCCTGCTGCAAGAGGCCCGGGTCAAGGAGCGCGCGGCCCGGCTGGCCGGCTTCGCCGATCTGGTCGACGGGCTGGGCAACGCCGCGGTGGACGCCGCGGGGGCCGAGGCGGTGCGGCTGATGCTGAGCGCCCAGCGGCCCATGATCCTCTACGGCCCGGCGCTGGTCAGCGGTCGGGCGGCCGCGGCCAACCGGGCCAGCCTGATGAATTTTGCCCTGCTGGCCGGCTGCGTCGAGCGCACCTTCTACCTGGCGCCGGAGGCCAACAGCGTCGGCGCGCGCGACATGGGGCTGCTGCCGGCCAGCTTGCCCGGTCACGCAGCCATCGGCGACGCACCCGGCCGCGAGCGGCTGGAGCGACTTTGGGGCGTCAAGCTGCCGACCCAGCCGGGCCTGGGCTACGATGAGATGCTGGAAGCTGCTGCGGCCGGCCGGCTGCGCGCCCTCTACCTGGTGGGCAGCGACCCGGCCTCGCAGGGCCCGGCCGGCCAGGCCGCCTTGCAGAAGGTCGATTTCCTGGTGGTGCAGGAGCTGTTCCTGACCGAGTCGGCCAAGCTGGCCGATGTGGTGCTGCCGGCCGTGAGCTGGGCCGAGACTGATGGCACCTTCACCAACCTGGAGCGCCGGGTGCAGCGCGCCGCCCAAGCCATCGCCAACCCGCACAGCCAGGCCGCGCCTGACTGGCTGATCTTCACCGAGATGGCCAAGCTGTGGCCGGCCGTGGCGGGCGAGGCCAAGGCCGAAGGCAAGAAGAGCAAGCGCAAGAGCAGCGGCGCGGCCCGCCAGTGGGGCTACGGCAGCGCCGCCGAGGTGCTGGACGAGATCACCCGCGCCGCGCCCATGTACGACAAGCTGAGCTGGGACGCTCTGGGCGACGAGGGCACGCAGTGGCCGCTAGCCGACGCGGCTGGCAGCCCGCTCTCGGCCGTGGCCTCGCGCCGCTTGACGCCCCCCGAACGCCGCAGCGTCGCGCCTGGCCGCGATGAATATCCCTACGCGCTGGTGGCCGGCCAGGTGCTGTTCGACTACGGCACGCTGATGCGCCAGACCGAGGTGACCGAACGGGTGGCCGCACCGGTGGCCGTGAGCATCAACCCGGCCGACGCGGCGCGC
This sequence comes from Chloroflexota bacterium, assembly GCA_029558955.1. GTDB lineage: Bacteria > Chloroflexota > Anaerolineae > JAAEKA01 > JAAEKA01 > JAAEKA01. Next base: position 28,062 of record JAKQCW010000044.1, on the reverse strand, counting down.
GAAAAGCTGGCCGCCGGCCAGCCGGTCAGCATCAGCTCGGCCGTGGGCCAGGTCGTGCTGCCCGTTCGGCTGGACGAAACCGTGCAGCCGGGCACGCTGTGGATCCCCTATTCCTTGCCGGGTGCGCCGGCTGAAACCCTGCTGGGCAGCGTCAGCGCAGGGTCGGGCGCGCGCGTGCGCATCGCGCCTGGCGCGCTGAGTTCCTCCGAGAAGGTCGGCTGACATGGACTGGATATCGCTCATCGTCGTCCCGGCGATCAAGAGCCTGGTGCTCATCATCGTCTTGCTCACCTCCTTTGCCTATCTGACCTACTACGAGCGCAAGATGCTGGCGCGCTTCCATGTGCGCTATGGCCCCAACCGGGCCGGCCCGCTGGGGCTGTTGCAGCCGATTGCCGACGCGTTCAAGGCGATTTTCAAGGAGGAGATCATCCCGCTGCGCGCCGACAAGCTGATCTACCTGGCGGCGCCGGTGTTGGCGCTGATCCCGGCCCTGGTGGCCTATGCGGTGATCCCCATCGGCCCCACCATCAGCCTTTTCGGCCAGCAGGTCAACCTGTACATAGCCGACGTCAACGTGGGCTTTCTCTACATCCTGGCCGTGGCAGGGCTGGGCGCCTATGGCGTGATCCTGGCCGGCTGGAGCAGCAACAACAACTATTCGACGCTGGGCGCGCTGCGCACCTCAGCCCAGATGGTCAGCTACGAGCTGCCGCTGGGCATCATGCTGGTGAGCATCGTGCTGACTACCACCCTGGCCACCGGCACGGGATCGCTCAGCCTGGTGGAGCTGGTGCAGTCGCCCCGCCCCTGGTGGGTGTGGCTTTGGCTCTGGATCGGCTTCCCCATCTTCTTCATCTGCATGTTGGCCGAGACCAACCGCAGCCCCTTCGATCTGCCGGAAACCGAGAACGAGCTGGTGGCCGGCTTCCAGACGGAGTATGGCGGCATCAAGTTTGCGCTCTTCTTCATGGCCGAGTACATCAACATGATCGTGGCCAGCGGCATCATGGTGACCGTCTTCTTCGGCGGCTACCGCGGGCCTTTTGTCGATCAGGTCCCGATCCTGGGTGTGCTCTACTTCGTGCTGAAGGTGATCTTGGTGCTTTTCCTCTTCCTCTGGGTGCGCGCCAGCGTGCCACGCGTGCGCTATGATCAGTTGATGGCCTTCAACTGGAAGTTCCTCCTGCCCACGTCGCTGCTCTATCTGGCCATCACCGCGGTGGCCGTGGCGTTGGTGTGAGGCGGAGAGGAACTCAGAGGAACTTGTGTGTAACCGTAACTCGTAGCTCGTAACCGGATGTGCATGGATGCTTCCGGATTACGCATGACGGGTTGCGCATCACGTTTCACGGAGCAATAATGGCTGGACTAGGCGATGTTGTAAGAGGAACGGTGCAGATTGCCGAGGCCATGGGCGTGACGCTCAAGGCCCTGGCGACCAAGCCGGTGACGGTTGAGTATCCCGACGAACCGATCGCGGTCTTTCCGCGCTATCGCGGACGCCACATGCTGCGCCGGTACGATAACGGCCTGGAGCGCTGCATCGGCTGTGCCCTGTGCGAGGCGGCCTGTCCCACCGGCGCGATCTACGTGGACGCGGCCGAGAACGACCCGGAGAACCCTGTTTCGCCCGGCGAACGCTACGCCAAGACCTACGAGGTTAATTTTATGCGCTGCGTCTTCTGCGGCGACTGCGAAGAGGCCTGCCCCGTGGAGGCGGTCGTTCTGACCCAGGCCTTTCCGCTGCCTGAGCAGGAACGCCGCAGCATGATCTTCGTCAAAGAGCAGTTGTTGGAGCCGCCCGACGCGAACATCGCGATCCGCCCCGCCCATTAGGACGCTGACCCTGGCGCGCTGCGGCGGCCAGCCTGCCGTCGCAGTGGATAGACCGGCAAGAGCAAACCTATGCAACTACTTTTCTTTCTGATCCTGGCCGCGGCCGCCATCGCCGGCGCTCTGGGCGTCGTCGTGAGCAAGAAGCCGGTCTACAGCGCGCTGTCGTTGCTGGTCAACTTCGCGGTGGCCGCGGTGCTCTTCATCACCCTGCAAGCTCAGTTCGTGGCTGTGGTGCAGATCATCGTCTACGCCGGCGCGATCGTGGTGCTTTTCCTGTTCGTGATCATGCTGATCGGCGGCGACCTGCCCGGCGTGGCGGTGCGGCCGCGCGCCCGGGCTGTGGCAGCCGTGGCGGCCCTGGTGGCCGGCGTGCTGGCGCTGGCCGGCCTGGGCTATGCCCTGGTGGCCGGCAGCCCGGCAGCGACGAGCGGCGCTGTGCCGGGCAACGGCAGCGTGCAGGCCATCGGCGAGGCGCTTTTCACCACCTATCTCTTGCCCTTCGAGCTGGCGTCGGTGCTGCTGTTGGTCGCCATGATCGGCGCGGTGGCGCTGGCGCGCAAGGATAGCACGTAATGCGTGATGCGTGATGCGTAATGCGTAACCGGAGAAGAGTCTCCCGGGCAGAGGTGGCTGTGGTTGCGAGTTCAGTCCAATTCCAAGCAACTCAGAGACAACTCCCACCGCCACACTCCGAGTTACGCATTACGAGTCAGTCCCAACTCCAAGCAACTCAGAGACAACTCCCACCCATCCGTCCCATGTCACAAGTACCCACCGAATACTACCTGATCCTGTCAGCCATCATCTTCGTCATCGGCGCGCTGGGGGTGCTGATGCGGCGCAACGCGCTGATCATCTTCATGTGCGTGGAGATGATGCTCAACGCGGTCAACCTGTCGCTGATTGCCTTGGCCAGGGAGTTTGGCCAGCTCACCGGCCAGATCGTGGTCTTCTTCGTCATGGCCGTAGCCGCGGCCGAAGTCGCCGTCGGCCTGGCCATCCTCATCGCCTACGTGCGCCACCGCGACACCATCGACATTGACGAGATCAACCTGTTGCGAGGATGATGCGTGATGCGTGATGCGTAATGCGTAATGCGTAATGCGTGATGCGTAATGTGTGAGTGTGTGATCTGTGCCCGTAATCCGTAACTCGTAACTCGTAACACGTAACCCGGAGTCTGTGATTGCATTCGTTTTTCGTATTCCGTAACCCGTGAACGGTGAACGGTGAACGGTAAACGGTAAACGGTGAGCGGTGAACGGTGAGCGGTGAACGGTGAATGGTGAACGCACCCGTATTCCGTAAACCGTAACAGTAACTCAAAGCCACCTCCCGCCATTCCGGTTACGAGTTACGCATTACGCATTACGCATTACACAACCACCTCCCGTAACTCAAAGCCACCTCCCGCCATTCCGGTTACGAGTTACGCATTACACAACCACCTTCCGTAACTCAAAGCCACCTCCCGCCATTCCGGTTACGAGTTACGCATTACGCATTACGCATTACACAACCACCTCCCGTAACTCAAAGCCACCTCCCGCCATTCCGGTTACGAGTTACGAGTTACGAGTTACGAGTTACGCATTCCTCCCGGAGCTCCCATGCTGAACTATTCATGGCTCATCTTCATCCCACCGCTGGCGGCGCTGTTGCTCAATCTCTTCTTTGGGCGTCGCTATGGCCCGCGTGTGGCCAGTTTTCTGGGCGCGGCGGCCGTTGGGCTCTCCTTTCTGGTGGCTGTGGCCATCTTCTTTGGCCTGCGCGCCCTGCCCATGGAAGAACGCAGCGTGGAAGTCCTGCTCTGGGACTGGATCCACATCGGCCAGTTCCGGCCTGACTTCGCCCTCTTGATCGACCCACTCTCGGTGTTGATGGCGCTGGTGGTGACCGGCGTCGGCTTCCTGATCCACGTCTACGCAGTGGAGTACATGAAGCAGGACGACGAGCACCATGCTCTGGACGTGCGGCGCTACGTGCGCTTCTTCGTCTACGTCAACTTCTTCATCATCGCCATGCTGATCCTGGTGCTGGGCAACAACCTGGTCATGCTCTACGTGGGCTGGGAGGGGGTCGGTCTGGCCAGCTATCTGCTGATCGGCTTCTGGTTCCACCGGCCCGCGGCGCGCGATGCCGGCAACAAGGCCTTCATCGTCAACCGCATCGGCGACTTCGGCCTGGCGCTGGCCATCATGCTGATCTTCCGCCAGTTGATGCTGGCCGGCGCTGGCGAGCAGGCGGGCAGCCTGGCCTTCTACGCCATCTTCGACGTGATCGAGAGCAACCCGGCCGCCTTGATGGGCATTGCCGTGGCCGCCTCGTTGCTGCTGTTGCTGGCCGCCACCGGCAAATCCGCCCAGATCCCCCTCTGGGTCTGGCTGCCCGACGCCATGGAAGGCCCCACCCCGGTCAGCGCCCTGATCCACGCGGCCACCATGGTCACGGCCGGCGTCTACATGGTGGTGCGCATGAGCCCCCTGTTCGAGCTGGCCACCGTGGCCGGCTCCAACGTCATGCTGGTGGTTGCCTGGGTCGGCGGCCTGACCGCGCTGATGGGCGCCACCATTGCCCTGACCAAGACCGATCTGAAGCGCATCCTGGCCTATTCCACCGTCTCACAGTTGGGCTTCATGTTCCTGGCCGTGGGCGTGGGCAGCTACGTGGCAGGCATGTTCCACCTGACCACCCATGCCTTCTTCAAGGCCTGCCTCTTCCTGGGCGCCGGCGCGGTGATGCATGCCCTGCACGGCGAGCTGGACATCAACAAAATGGGCGGCCTGAAGGAGAAGATGCGCAGCACCTATTGGACCTTTCTGATCGCCGCGGCCGCGCTGGCCGGCTTCCCGTTGACGGCCGGCTTTTTCAGCAAGGACGCGGTGCTGGTGGCCGACTTCGAGGCCGGGCAATACCTGCTCTACGCCGTCGGGCTCTTCACCGCCCTGCTGACGGCGATCTACGCCTTCAAGATGGTCTTCGTGGTCTTCTGGGGCCAGCCGCGCGACCGCAAGCTCTTCGAGCACGCCCATGAGCAGCCGCGGCTGATGACCTGGCCGCTGTGGATCCTGGCCTTCCTCGCCATCTTCGGCGGCCTGCTCAACCTGCCCTTCGTCTCGTCGCTGGAGCACTGGATCGAGCCGATCTACCACATGGGGCCTGTGGGCGCGGCCCCGCACCCCTCCGTCGCGCTGGAGATCATCCTGTTGACCCTGTCGGCGCTGACGGCGCTGGTCGGCATCTACCTGGCCTACTACTTCTACGTCAAGAACCCCGGCGTCACCGACCGTCTGCGGGAGCGGATGGCCCTGCTGCACCGGGTGGCCGCCAACGGCTACTACTTCGACGCGACCTATGACGCCATCCGCCGCGGCCTGTGGGCCACCGCCCGCTTTTTCGCCGACGTCGTCGATCAGGGCGGCATCGACGCGGCCGTCAACGGCGTGGCGCGCGGCGCGGGCTGGCTGGGTGAACGCACCCGCCGCGTGCAGACCGGCCTGGTGGGCTCCTATGCGCTGACCATGTTTGTCGGCCTGGTCATTCTTTTGGCGTACTTCCTGGTGTCAAGCGTGCTCAACTAAAGGCACTGGCTCAACACGGCCCATAACCGGAGATGCTTCGCTGACTCTTGGTGCGGTCTCAGGTTTTCTAGACGCGATTCACTATGATCAATCTCACGTCCCTACCCATCCTTTCGGTCATCACCCTCTTGCCGCTGCTGGGCATGGCGCTGGTGCTGCTGCTGCGCGGCGAAAAGGCGATGAAAAGCGCGGCGCTGCTGGCGTCGTTGCTGACCTTCGTCGTCTCGCTGGCCCTGTGGTTCGGCTGGCAGACCGGCGAGGCCGGCATGCAGTTCATGGAGTCCATGCCCTGGGCGCCGGAGTTGGGCATTCACTACACCGTGGGGGTGGACGGCATCAGCATGCCGTTGGTGCTGCTGACCACCCTGCTGCTGCCGCTGGTGCTGCTCTTCTCCTGGGACACGGTGCGCGACAAGCAGAAGACCTATCTGGCGCTGATGCTGCTTTTGGAGACGGCCATGATCGGCGTCTTCGTGGCGTTGGACCTGGTGCTCTTCTTCGTCTTCTTCGAGGCCAGCCTGATCCCCATGTATTTCCTGATCGGCCGCTGGGGCGGGCCGCGCCGGGTCTACGCCGCGCTCAAGTTCTTCATCTTCACCGCTTTCGGCAGCGCGTTTCTGTTGGCCGGCATCCTGGCGCTGGGCTATCTGTACCAGCAGCAGACCGGCGTGTGGTCCTTCAACGTGCTGGACATGGTTGGGCTGGGCCTGCCGGCCAATGTGCAGACGGTGCTCTTCTTCGCCTTCCTGCTGGCCTTTGCCATCAAGGTGCCCCTTTTCCCCTTCCACACCTGGCTGCCCGATGCGCACGTCGAGGCCCCCACCGGCGGCTCGGTGATCCTGGCCGGCATCCTGCTGAAGATGGGCACCTATGGCTTTGTGCGCTTTTCGCTGCCCCTCTTCCCGGAGCCCAGCCAACGCTTCGCGCCGCTGCTGGCGATCTTGGCCATCGTCGGCATCCTCTACGGCGCGCTGGTGGCCCTGGCCCAGAAGGATGTCAAGAAGCTGGTGGCCTACTCCTCGGTGGCGCACCTGGGTTTCGTCACCCTGGGCATCTTCGCCTTGCAGCAGGAAAGCCTGTCGGGCGCGGTCTTGCAGATGGTCAACCATGGCCTGAGCACCGGCGCGCTCTTCCTTCTGGTCGGCTTCCTCTACGAGCGGCGTCACACCCGCCAGTTGGACGATTTCGGCGGGCTTTGGAAGCTGATGCCGATCTACGCCGGCTTTGCCCTGATCACTTTCATGTCCAGCGCCGGCCTGCCCGGCCTGAACGGCTTCGTCGGCGAGTTCACCATTCTGGTGGGCGCCATGAAGAGCAACATCCTCTTTGCCGTGTTGGGCACCCTGGGCATCATCCTGGCCGCCTGGTATCTGCTGTGGGCCTTCGCCAAGATCTTCCAGGGCCCCAACGCCAACAGCGCCAATGCCAGCCTGAAGGATCTGAACCTGCGTGAGGTGGTGATCATGGTCCCGCTGGTGATCCTCTTCATCGTCATCGGGCTCTACCCCAACCTCTTCCTGTCCAAGATCAACCCATCGACGCAGTTGGTCGTGGACCAGCTCAGCAACCCGTCGGCCATCACGCAGCACTACCAGGCGCAGATGGTGAGCGCGGTGGAGCTGGTGGAACGCTAGGGCGCAGCACCTGACAGGCCAACGTTTGGGTTCTTCTCAACGTCTTTTCGCAAGAGTTTCGATATGACCATACCTGCAATCGACATGCTGGCAATCCTGCCGCAAACCATCGTGATCGTCACGGCGCTGCTGGTGCTGCTGGTCGATGCGGCCGCGGGTCAGGCGCGCATCGACCGCCAGGTGCTGCCCTGGCTGAGCCTGCTGGGCCTGGCGGCCGCGGCCGCGGCCGCGGTCTGGCTCAGCCTCTCCGGCCAGCCGCACTATTTCCAGGAGATGGCCGTGGCCGACGGCTACTCCCTCACCGTGATGCTGGTGATTTTGCTGACGGCCGGGCTGGGCGTGCTGCTGGCGCAGGCGACGGTTCCCCACATCAGCCACCAGGCGGGCGCGTATTACGGCTTGCTGCTGCTCAGCGCGGCCGGCATGATGTTCATGGGCGCGGCGTTGGACCTCCTGGTGGTCTTCCTGGCGCTGGAGATCCTCTCGCTGGCGCTCTACGTCCTGGTCGGTTTCAACCGGGCCGAGGCGCGCAGCGCCGAGGCCAGCCTCAAGTATTTTCTGCTGGGCGCCTTCTCCTCCGGCTTCTTCCTCTACGGCATCGCCCTGGTCTACGGCGCCACGGCCAGCACCAACCTCGAGGCCATCGGCGCGGCGTTGGCGCAGGGGACGGGCGCGTCGGCGTCGCAGTCGCTCTACCTCTACGCCGGCGTCGCCATGCTGCTGATCGGCTTCGGCTTCAAGATCGCCATGGCCCCCTTCCACATGTGGACGCCCGACGCCTATCAGGGCGCGCCCACGCCGGTGACCGGCTTCATGTCGGTGGCCACCAAGGCCGCGGCCTTTGGGGCCTTCATGCGCGTCTTCGTCATCGCCCTGCCCGCCGCTCAGCCGCAGTGGAGCTGGGCCCTGGCCATTCTGGCCACGCTGACCATGACCCTGGGCAACCTGGCCGCGCTGCGCCAGAGCAGCCTCAAGCGCATGTTGGCCTATTCCAGCATCGCCCATGCCGGCTATGCGCTGGTCGGGCTGGTGCCCGGCACCAGCCAGGGGGTCAGCGCCGTGCTCTTCTACCTGTTCAGCTATGTCTTCATGAACCTGGGCGCGTTCGCGGTGGTGACCGCGCTGGAGCGGCTGGGGGAGAACGACGTGCTCAACGGCAACTTCGCCGGCCTGGCCGACCGCCGCCCGGCGCTGGCCGCCGCCATGGCCATCTTCATGTTTTCCCTGGCCGGCATCCCCCCCTTCGTCGGCTTCTTCGCCAAGTTCTTCGTCTTCAGCGCCGCCATGGCCGAGGGTTGGGGCTGGCTGGTGCTGGTCGGCGTGCTGAACAGCGTGTTGTCCGCCTTCTACTACCTCTCCGTCACCGTGCAGATGTACTTCCGCAAGGCTGACGAGACGCCGGCTGTGGCTGAGGCCGCCGGCAAGAGCAAGCCTGGCCTGCGGCGGGCCGAAGGAAAGGGCAAGAAGGGCGCCGCCGCGCCTGCGGCCGCGGCCCAGCCGGCCGAGACGGCCCTGGCCCTCTCCACCCGCTCCCTCTCCGTGGCCGTCTTCATCGCCGCGCTGGGCACCGTGGCCGTCGGCCTCTGGCCCGCGCCCTGGACGCAGTGGATCAGCCAGGCGGTGACAGCGGTCTTTGGGGGCTAGAACTTTCCCAAGAACAACGAAAACGCCTGCCAGGCTTGCCCTGGCAGGCGTTTTTATTGCTCGTCATCGGCGCTTGACCGGGCGCTCAGCCCTTATCCAGCGGCGGCGTTGACCTACATCCGCTCCACCCGCACCACATGCTTGCGGATGCGGTAGCCATCGCGCTTTTCCAGCACCTGGGCCACGTACTGCTGCGGCACGTCCACCAGGGTGTGTTCCTCCTGGATGCGGATGGCGCCGATGGTGTGGCCGGGGATGTTGGCGTGAAAGGCGATTGCGCCCACCACATCGTTGGGACGGATGCCGTGCGCCCGGCCCGCGCTCATGGTCAGGCGCACCATGCCTGGCTCGTGCGATTCCTTGCCGCGGCCCTGACGGGGCGGCCCCGGCCGGCGGGCCAGCTCACGTCGCGCCCAGGGGCGGTTCTCGGCCGGCCGGTATTCCTCCACCTCGGCGATGGGGTCGATGGGACGCTCCTTCTCCTCGGCGCGGGCGATCTTCAGCGCAGCCGCGGCCACATCCAGCGGGTCGTGGCCCGCCTCCACCAGCGCCGCGGCCAGCTCACGCTCCCGGCGGCCGCGGCCGCGGCGCAGCCAGACCTCCAGTTGGGCCATCAGGCGCGCCTCGCGGCGCTGCTTGATCTCATCGACGGTGGGCAAGGTGGCCCGCTCGATGGGCTGGCGGGTGAAGGTCTCGATGCGGCGAATGCGCCACTGCTCCTGCGGCGTCACCAGCGACAGCGCGACGCCGCTCTTGCCGGCCCGGCCGGTGCGTCCCACCCGATGCACGTAGACCTCCGCGTCCATGGGCAGGTCGTAGTTGATCACGTGGGACAGGTCGTCGATGTCCAGCCCGCGCGCGGCCACGTCGGTGGCCACCAGCACGCTGCTCTGGCCGCGGCGGAAACGCTGCAAGACCTGCTCGCGCGCCTCCTGGCTCAGGTCGCCGTTCAGCGCCTCGGCCGGATAGCCGCGCGCGGTCAGATCGCTGGCCAGCTCGCCGGTGGCCGCGCGGGTGCGGGCAAAGACCAGCGCGCTGTGGATCTCCTCCACCTCCAGCAGGCGGCTCAGCGCGGCCAGCTTGTCCGCCTCGTGTACCAGGTAGTAGCGCTGGGCCAGGGCATCCACCGTCACGTGGCTGGAGCCGATGCGCACCGACTGGGGATCGCGCAGATAGCGCTCGGCCAGGCGGCGAATCTCAGCCGGCAGGGTGGCGGAGAAGAGCGCGGTCTGGCGCTCCTGCGGGGTCTCGCCCAGGATCGTCTCGATGTCCTCGATGAAGCCCATGCTCAGCATCTCGTCGGCCTCGTCCAGCACCACCGTGCGCACCGTGCTCAGGTCCAGGGCGTTTTGGCGCATGAGGTCCAGCAGGCGGCCGGGGGTGCCGACCACCACATCGACCCCGCGCTGCAGGCGACGGATCTGCCGTTCGTAGGGCTGGCCGCCGTAGACAGCCAGCACGCTGACCGCGCTGTGGTGGCCGTAGCTGTGAAACGCGCTGGCGACTTGAATGGCCAGCTCGCGCGTCGGCGCCAGAATCAGGCTCTGCACCTCTTTGCGGCCCCCCTGAAGGCTCTGGATGATGGGCAGGGCGAAGGCGGCGGTCTTGCCGGTGCCAGTCTGGGCCTGGGCGATCACATCCTGCCCGGCCAGCAGCAGCGGGATGACTGCGCTTTGGATGGCTGTTGGCTCGACATAGCCGAGCTCGGTCACGGCCTGCACCAACTGAGGGCGCAGGTCCAACGATGTCCAATCTGTTGTCACGGAAAGCTCCTTGCGGGCGGGCAGACCCCGCCCCTGCGATGGGTGTGATGAGTCCACTGTGCAGCGCCGCCCTTGCGGGCGGCGGTCCTGTTGCCATGCAACAGCCGACTCATCCCTCAGCAGGAGTCTCCTGTTGCAACAAAAGGCCCGACCAGCAGCGGCCGGGCGCATCATTGGCATCACCAAACATGGTTTTGGGTCGCAAAACGATCCCCGACTGGGGATCGCAGGCGTTAGTGTAGCATGAGACCGGCAAAGGTGCAAAAGTCGCAGCCGGCAATTCCCAATCCAGCACGGAGTCGAGGCTTCAGCCGGCAGCACGGAGTCGAGGCTTCAGCCGGCAGCGCGGAGTCGAGGCTTTAGCCGGCAGCGCGGAGTCGAGGCTTCAGCCGGCAGCACGGAGTCGAGGCTTTAGCCGGCAGCGCGGAGTCGAGGCTTTAGCCGGCAGCGCGGAGTCGAGGCTTTAGCCGGCAGCGCGGAGTCGAGGCTTTAGCCGGCAGCACGGAGTCGAGGCTTCAGCCGGCAGCGCGGAGTCGAGGCTTTAGCCGGCAGCACGGAGTCGAGGCTTCAGCCGGCAGCGCGGAGTCGAGGCTTCAGCCGGCAGCACGGAGTCGAGGCTTTAGCCGGCAGCGCGGAGTCGAGGCTTTAGCCGGTTCTGGCCAGGGCGAAGCGCGCCGCGCCGCCTGAAGGCCCGACTCCAGGTAGGCAGCCGGCATGGCTCGACGTGCGGCCATCGGACGCATGATCTTGCCGCGCCCGGTGCGATGGGGTATACTCAACTCGCCAAGACCTCGGTCGCCGCTGCCTGGCGCACCCGAAGTCTTGAGTCGCATCAACCTAAGCCCTGGAGTGAAAGAGCCTCATGCACCGTCAGTCGCCGCTTGTCTTCCCCCGTCGCATGGTATCCCCGTTTCTGCCGCTCTTGCTGCTGGCGCTGGCGCTGGCCGTGGTCGCGGTGTCAGCCGTTGGCGCCCCCGCCCATGCCCAGCAGCCGGCTCCCGTCGTCATCAACGAGTTCATGGCCTCCAACGGCCAGACCATCGCCGACGAGGATGGGGAGTTCAGCGATTGGATCGAGCTCTACAACGTTGGCGTTCAGCCGGTCTCGCTGGCCGGCTATGGTCTGTCCGACAGCCCCGACGCCCCCTTCCGCTGGGTTTTTCCTGATGTCGAGCTGGCGCCGGGCGGCCACCTGCTGGTGTGGGCCTCGGGCAAAGACCGCGCCAACCCAGGCAGCCCCCTGCACACCAACTTCAGCATCAGCGCCGGGGGTGAGCCGCTGCTGCTGAGCCACCCGACGTTGGGCCTGCTCGATCAGGCGGGCCCTCGCAGCCTGATGCGTGATATCTCCTATGGTCGGCAGCCCGATGGCGTGGGCGAATGGCTATTCTTCAACCTGCCCACGCCGGGGAGCAGCAACAGCAGCCCGGGCTACAACGAGATTCTGACGCCGCCGGTCTTCTCGCACCAGGCAGGTTTCTACACCAATCCCTTCGAGCTCAGCCTGACCAGCGCCAGCCCTGGCGTGGAGATCATCTACACGCTGGACGGCTCGCTGCCCGACCCTGCCAACCTGCAAGGAAGCACCTTTCGCTACAAGAATCAATGGCCGCAGAATCCCGGCGATCCGCTGGGGGCATTTCTCAGCGAGACCAACCGCACGCAGCGCTACACCCAGCCGCTGGCCATCGTCGACCGTTCGACCGCGCCTGACCGGGTGACGCAGAAGTCATCGACCTTTGACTTCGCGCCGGCCTATCTTCCGCAGCAGCCGGTGTTCAAAGGGACGGTGGTGCGCGCCCAGGTGATCAAGCCGGGCGCGCTGGCCAGCCCTGTGCTAACCCAGACCTACTTCGTGACCCCCGCCGGCCGCGCCCGCTACAGCCTGCCGGTGGTCGCGCTGGCCATCCCCGAGGATATCCTGTTCGACTTCCAGAACGGCGTCTACACGGCCGGCGCCGACTTCGAGGATTGGCGGGCCGGCAATCCCAACGAACCGGTGCTGGGGACCACGCCCGCCAACTGGCATCGCCGCGGCGACGCGTATGAGTTCCCGCTCTCCTTCGAGCTGATCGAGCCGGGCAGCCCGACGGTGGCGCTGCGCCAGGATGCCGGCTTCCGCATCCACGGCAACGCCACCCGCATCTACCGCATGAAGTCGCTGCGCCTCTATGCCCGCAGCGACTATGGCGCCTCCTCCTTTGCCTACCCCATCTTTCCTGACCAGCCCTATGAGAACTACCGGCGGCTGGTTTTGCGCAACGGCGGCAATGACTTCGGCTCCACCATGTTCCGGGACGCGGCCATCCAGGCCATCATGGCGCCGCTGGGCATCGACACCCAGGCCTACCGGCCGGCGGTGGTCTTCATCAACGGCGAATACTGGGGCATTCACAACATCCGCGAGCGCTTTGACAAATACTACCTGGAGCAGGTCTATGGCGTCGCCACGGACAACATCGACCTGCTGGAGGACTGGGGCGCGGTGGAGGAGGGGGACGCGCTCCATTACCAGGCGTTGCTGCGCACCATTCGCACCTACGGCGTGACCGGGCAGGCGCAGTATGAGTATGTTAAGACCCAGATGGATGTGGACAACTACATCACCTATCAGATCGCCCAGATCTTCGCCCGCAACACCGACTGGCCGGGCAACAACATCGCCTTCTGGCGGCTGCGAACCGACTCCTTCCAGCCAGGCGCACCCTTGGGCCACGATGGGCGCTGGCGTTGGCTGATGTGGGACACCGATTTTGGTTTCGGGCTGGAGGGAGGGCCGACCGCCTACGCCCACGACACCCTGGCCTTTGCCACCGCAGCCGGCGGCACAGACTGGCCCAACCCCGACTGGTCGACCTTTCTGCTGCGCACCTTGCTGACCAACGATAGCTTCCGGCAGAGCTTCATCTCCCGCTTCGCCGACCTGCTGAACACCGCCTTTCTGCCCAGCCGCACCACATCGATCATCACCGGCATGAAGCAGGCCATCGAGCCCTCCATGCCGGAGCATATCGCCCGCTGGCGCATCCCGGCCAACATGACCGACTGGCGCCAGCAGGTCGGGGTGATGGTGGAGTTCGCCAACCAACGGCCTGGCTTCCAGCGCCTGCAGATCCGCGATAAGTTCGGCATCCCCGGCGAGTTCACGTTGGCGGTGAACGTCTCCGACCCCGCCCACGGCTATGTGCGGGTCAACACCATCAATTTGCTCCCCAGCACGCCGGGCGTCTCCGCCGCCCCCTACCCCTGGCAGGGGATCTATTTCCAGGGGGTGCCGGTGGAGCTGACGGCCGTAGCCAGTCCCGGCTATCGCTTCGTCGGCTGGCAGGGGCTGCCGGCCGGCACGCCTGCCTACACATCCCAGACCTTCACCGCCAACACGTCGGTGACGGCCTTGTTCGAGCCGCTGATGTCGATGGCGCCGGTCCTGTTGCACTACTGGCACTTCAACGACCTGCCCAGCGGCGCGCTCAGCCAGGTTCCAGCCGATTTCACCGGCCTCTCCCATGCGACGATCACCTACCCAGGCGCGGGCGCGGGCTACCTGGATCGGGGCGGCGACGAGGGGACGCCGCTGAACGCGCGCCAGGAGCAGCCGGCCGGCCATGCGTTGCGGGCCGGGAATCCTTCCGACACGCGTGAGTTGCTTCTCACCCTGCCCACCACCGGCTACCAGAATGTCGTTCTGCGCTACGCCTTCCTGCGCACCGGCGACGGCGCGCAGGAACAACGGCTCTACTATCGCACCGCGGACGCCGGCGAATGGATCCCCTTCGGCGGCGTGGTCCCGGTGACGCAGGACTATCAACTGTTCGAGTACGACTTCAGCGGGCTGGCTGGCGTCGATGACAATGGGCAGTTTGCCGTGCGCATCCTCTTCGGCGGCGCCAACTCCGGCGGCAGCTCGGGCAACAACCGTTTCGACAACATCACCGTCGATGCGGTGAAGCGGCCCTGGCTCCTGCACTTCCCCCTGAGCCTGCGCCGATAGCCCCGGCCGCCTGGCGGGCCGGGCTCCAGAAGGTCGCCGGCCGCGCCCTGCCGCGGCCGGCGGGTCGGCTCACGGCGAGGCCGCGCCGACTTGGGGGGAAGCGGCCTGGCAGCAGGAGGCCAGCGCCTCCAATCCATCCAGGTCGTCCAGCGCCAGCCATTGCAGCATCACCCGCTGCACGCCGGCCTGGGCCAGAGTGTGCAGTTGCTCCTGCACCTGGGCCTCTACGCCGACGATGAGGCCGCGCTCGCGCAGCGCGGCCGGGTCGCGGCCCGCCAGGTTGGCGCTGAGTTCGGCGTCGCTGCGGCCCAAGACGATGCCCGTCATCAGCGAGCGGCGCAGCGCACCGGCCGGACGTCCCTGCTCAGCCAGCAGGCGGTCCAGGTGGGCATTGAGCTCGGCGATGCGCGCGGCCGGGATCAGCACCGCGTTCCATTCGTCCGCATAGCGCGCGACCAGGGGCAGGGTGCGCCGCTGGCCGTTGCCGCCGATCAGCAGGGGTGGCCCGGCCGGACGCTGAGGGCGCGGCAGCAACTGCGCCTCGTGCAGGTGGTAATAGCGCCCCTCGAAGCTGACCGGCCCGTCGCTGCGCAGCAGGCGGGTCATCACCTCCAGCCCTTCCTGGAAGCGATCCATGCGCTCGGCGGGCGGCAGCAGCGCGAAGCCAAAGGCGGTGTGCTCGCGCTCCTGCCAGCCCGCGCCCACGCCCAGGGTGAGCCGGCCGCCGGAGAGATCGTCGAGCTGGGCGCCGATGCGGGCGGTGAACACGGGGTGGCGGAAGGAGACGGGCGTCACCAGCGGGCCAAACTCGATGCGCGTCGTGTGGCTGGCCAGCCAGGCCAGCGACAGCCAGAGCTCCAGCGAGTCCTTGTCGGGCGGGCCGGCGTTGGTGAAGTGATCGGAGCGGTAGAGCCCGGCAAAGCCCAGCGCTTCCACCGCCTGGGCGATGCGTTGCCAGCGGGGCCAGGTCAGGCCGTCCTGGCCTTCGATCATGATGGCGATTTCCATGGGAAACTCCTTGGGTGAGGGGTCAGACGGGCGACGATGGCGCGTCAGCGGATCGACAGCAGAGGCAGGTAGGCGCTGGGGGTGCAGACGGTTGGGTTGACGAAGGTCACGCTGGCGGGCTGGCTCCAGACGCCGGGGTAGCGGTGGTTGGGCCAGGCGCCGTTGCTCCCTTCGGGCTGTTCGGCGCGGGCCCGCAGGCGGAACTCGACGGTCTGCCCGCCCTGGCAGCCGGCGATGCTGAAGGGGGCCTGGCCGGCCGGTTGATCCACCAGCCAGTCTCGCCACGCGGCCTGGCCGGCCGGCCGCTGCTGCACGTCGAACAGCAGACGGTGCGTGCCGCCGGGGATGGCCGGGATGTCAGGCCCCAGGCTGCCCTGCCAGCGCACCAGCACCTGCGTGCCCTGGACGCTGCCCGGCAGGTTGACGAAGGTCGCGCTGGGGGCCTGCACCAGGCTGACTGCGTCCAGAAAGGCGTGCGCGCCATGCCAGCGGTAAGGGCTGCGGATGCGGGCCAGCACGGTCAGGGTGCTGCTCTGAGCCGTCGCGGCCAGGCGCAGGTTGGCCCAGCCGCTCTCGGTGAAGTTGCGCCGATCCTCGACCCAGACCACGTCCGAAGCCAGCGGGTTGGCGCCGCCGGTGGGGTCGATGCCCAGCAGCTTGGCGATGGTGTAGCCCGCTGGGCAGTCGTTGGGCATGGCGCTGCCGCCGCACAGGCTGACCATCCACGCGCTGAGGCTGTAGGCCACGCCCGGTGTGACGGATGTCCGCTGGTAGACCGCCGCGTCGAAGGGCTTGCCGGGCAGGGGCGGCGTCTCAATGTCCTCGGCCAGCATCACCAGGCTGTCCTCCCCTTCGATGCGTTCGATGAAGCCGGAGCCGCCGCAGTTGCCGGCGAAGTAGGTGCGGGTGCTGTTCAGCTCTGGCCGCCCATCCAGCAGCAGGGCTGTCCAGCCGTCGGGCACCAGGCCGCGAATGCCGGGCTGCGCATGAAAGCCCTGGGCGCACTCGAAGCCGGGGTTGGTGAGCGGCGGCGACTGGGTGTCGCTGGCTGGGCGTGGGTGATCACTTGCCAGCGTCCGCGCCGGCAGGGCGGTGAACCAAATGGCGCTGAGCAGCGCCAGGCAGAGGGGGAGCGTCCATCTCTTCATCGGGCTTGATCTCCGTGACACGCGATGGCGTCATGATGCCACAGGGAGGGGCGATGGGCAAACTGGCCGCATGGGGCCGGCCGCCGTCCATGTGCAAGGGTGGCATCCTTGTGTCAACAGTCGCAAGATTGTGACTTTTGTCGCAGCGTGTCATGGGGAAGTCGGCTATGATTAGGCGGTTTAGACGTGCTTCTTCGATCGGTCAGGATCTGTCAGCGGCAGATTTCGAGACACCCCATGGAACCTCTCCCAGTCATCGACCAGAAGCTTTGCACAGGCTGCCATCGCTGCGTCGACGTCTGTCCGACGCAGGTCTTGGTCCAGGTGGCCGGCAAAGCTTACTTGGCATTTCCCGAACGCTGCACCTACTGCACAGCCTGCGAAGATGTCTGCCCGGAGGATGCCATCTCATTGCCCTTTCTGATCGTGTTGGCGCCGCCGGCGACAACCTGAGATCGATCTGGAACTTGCCTTGTCATCCGTAAGCCCGACGCCGATGGCAGCGCCTGCCACGCCGCCGTCTGCTCACTTTGTCAGTCAGTCAAGTCACCCAATCACACCCACCCCAGAAGGAGACTCACAATGAAACGACTGATCCTCTTGACCATGATCCTGCTCCTGCTCGTATCGGCGTTGGCCGGCTGCAGCAAGAGCAAGGAGACACCCACGCCGGTGGTCGCCGAAGGCGGCCTGCCGGCTGACGCCATGACCATTGCCCAGGAGCGTGGTCTGTCGCCGGCTGACATCAACGCCGCGCTGAAGACCTACGTGCCCAGCGGCAAGTGGGACGACTACTACATGTTCACCTCAGGCGGCCACAGCGGCAACCTGATCGTGATCGGCATCCCCTCCATGCGCATTCTGAAGAACATCGCCGTCTTCACGCCGGAAGCCTGGCAGGGCTACGGCATCGGCGACCTGGGTTCAGAGGCAGTGCTGGATGGCGGCAACGTCGATGACGTCAAGATCCGCATGGGCGATTCGCACCACCCGGCGTTGAGCGAGACCGCTGGCGACTATGACGGCCAGTGGGTCTTCATCAACGACAAAGCCAGCGCCCGCGTGGCGGTGATCGATCTGCGCGACTTCCGCACCAAGCAGATCGTCAAAGACCCCAACATCATCAGCAACCACGGCTCGACCTTTGTCACCCCCAACACCGAGTACGTCATCCAGGGCACCCAGTACGCCGTGCCCTTGGGCTGGGAATATGCGCCCATCGAGAATTACAAGGAAGAGTACCGCGCGGTCATCACCCTGTGGAAATTCGACCGCGAGAAGGGACGCATCATTCCTGAGGAGTCCTTCAGCATCGAAGTGCCCCCCTACTGGCAGGACCTGTGCGATGCAGGCAAGCTGGTCAGCGAGGGCTGGGGCTTCTGCAACTCCTTCAACACCGAGCTTTTCACCGGCGGCAACATGCAGGGCAATCCCCAGTTCGAGTCGGGCGTCAGCCAGCGCGACATGGACTACCTGCACATCTTCAACTGGAAGAAGGCTGCTGAGGTGATCGAGGCCGGCAAGTACGAGGAGCACAACGGCATGCGCGTGATCCGCATCCCCACGGCTGTGGAGGAAGGGATCCTCTACCTGGCGCCGGAGCCGAAGAGCCCCCACGGCGTCGACGTCACCCCGGACGGCAAGTACATCGTGGTGGCCGGCAAGCTGGACCCGCACGTCACGGTCTACGCCATGAACAAGATCGAGCAGGCCATCGCCGACAAGAAGTGGTCCACCGACGACTTCGGCGTTCCGGTGCTGGACTTCGACTCGGTGATGCTGGCGCAGGTAGAGTTGGGCCTGGGACCGCTCCACACCCAGTTCGATGGCCAGGGCAATGCTTACACCAGCCTCTTCCTGGACAGCGCGCTGGCCAAGTGGAAGCTGGGCGGCGATGATCCTGCTGCCTATACCCTGCTGGAGAAGACGCCGGTGCAGTACAACGTTGGCCACATCGCCGCAGCCGAGGGCGACACGGTCAGCCCTGACGGCAAGTACCTGGTGGCGCTGAACAAATGGGCGCTGGATCGCTTCCTACCCGTCGGTCCGCTGCTGCCGCAAAACCTGCAACTGATGGACATCAGCGGCAGCCCGCAGGTGATCTACGACATGGCCATGGGCGTCGGCGAACCGCACTACGCTCAGATCGTCAAGGCCGACAAGCTCAACCCCATCAACGTCTATCCTGAGATCGGCTGGGATCCCATCGAGTGGAAGGTGTCTGAGTTCGCCACCAAGGCCGGCGAAGAGCGCATCGAGCGCGACGGCAATCAGGTGACCATCTACAGCACCTCGATCCGTTCGCACCTGACGCCCGACCGCATCGAGCTCAAGCAGGGCGACCATGTCACCTGGCACATCACCAACATCGAAACCGCCCACGACGCG
The DNA here is from genome assembly GCA_029558955.1 of Chloroflexota bacterium. Lineage (GTDB taxonomy): Bacteria > Chloroflexota > Anaerolineae > JAAEKA01 > JAAEKA01 > JAAEKA01. Next base: position 9,066 of record JAKQCW010000044.1, on the reverse strand, counting down.
GTGCATGGCTTCCAACTGGGCGGCCAGAACGTCAGCCTGAGCATCGAGCCCAGCGCGACGGTCAGCTTCGAGTTCGACGCCAACAACAGCGGCACCTATGCCTACTACTGCACCGAGTTCTGCTCGGCCCTGCACCTGGAGATGATGGGCTACATGCTGGTGGCGCCGTAATCTTCACGTAATGCGTAATGCGTAACTCGTAACCCGGAGTGGGCGCTGGGTATGTGCCTGCTCCGGGTTACAGATTACCGCTTACCATTCGCCAATTGTAACTGCTCAGCCGGCGGGCCAAACGTTGGTTGAGTAGCCTTCTGAGGCGTACACCTGCGCTTGCGCCGAAGCGTAGCGCAGGCGCAAGTGTCGAAACCAACGTTTGGCCCGCCGGCGGGTGCGAACACGTTGATTTCGATGCGGCGGCCTACTCAATCAACGTGTTCGCACCCGCCGGCTGAACAGTCACCACCAATTCACCGTTTACCGTTCACCGTTCACCATTCACCGTTCACCTCCAAGCTCCTCCGGCTTTCTTCAAGCATGAACCGGCGGTTTTCGAGGAACACAATAGGCAAGGATCATCTGTCATGACTGAGAACGTTGAGAAGATTCTGGGGCCGCGCGTGCCGGCCGACGAGATGCGCGCCAACCGAGGCCGCTATCTCTTGCCAACCGCGCTCTTTCTGTTGGCGGCCCTGTTGTTGCTGGTGTCGATCTTTCAACCCTACTGGCACATGACGCTCTTCGCGCCGCAGTACCCCAAGGGGCTGACCGTTCATGCGTACCTCAACAACCTGGAGGGTGATGTCAGCGAGCTGGACGGGCTGAACCACTACATCGGCATGCGGCCGTTGGCTGAGGCAGCGTCCTTCGAAAAGTCGATCTCGGTGATCGGCGTGGTGGTGCTGGTGCTGCTGGTGTTGGCCGCCGTCTTCGTGCATAACCGCTGGGCGGCGCTGCTGGCCCTGCCGGCGCTGCTCTTCCCCGTGATCTTCCTGTTGGATTTGCAGTTCTGGCTGGCCAATTTCGGCACCAATCTGGACCCCACGGCCGCGCTGAGCAGCAGCGTCAAGCCCTTCGTGCCCAAGGTGTTGGGCGAGGGCCTGATTGCCCAGTTCAAGACCGTGGCGACGCCGGGTGTTGGCCTCTGGCTGGCCATGCTCGCCAGTCTGCTGATCCTGATTGGCCTTTACTTCCACCGCCGCGCCTACAAGCCGTTGGTAGATGCGGCGCAGGCAAAGGATTGAGCAAGCCCCGCTTGTCCATCTCGCCGTTCACCAATTGCCCGTTACCGGTTAATCATTAGCCCACCATCATGCCCCGTCCCCTCCTCCTCGCCATTTTGCTTCTGACGCTGCTCGCCAGCGTGACGGCCGCGCAGAGCGCGCCCTTCGACCTGGCAGCCGCGCTGGCTGCAGCTCAGCCGGGGGATACCATCGTCGTCCCGCCAGGGGTCTATGCCGGCCCGGTGGTGGTCGATGTTCCCGGCCTGACGCTGGAGGGCCAGGAGGGCGCGGTGATCGACGGCGGCGGCCTGGGCGACGTGGTGACCATCACCGCGCCTGATGTCATCCTGCGCGGCCTGACCATCCGCCACAGCGGCAAGTCGCTGGACCAGGAACACGCCGGCATCACCGGCAAGGCGCCGCGCCTGCTGATCGAGAACAACCAACTGGAGGACGTGCTCTTCGGCATCTACCTCAAAGAAGCCCCCGACAGCGTGCTTCGCAGCAACCGGGTCACCGGCATGGATCTGCCCATCAGCCGGCGCGGCGACGGCGTCCGCATCTGGCAAAGCCCCGGCGCGCTGGTCGAGGGCAACTATGTCTACGACACGCGCGATGTGGTGATGTGGTTCGCCAGCGATGCAGTCCTGCGCGGCAATGTGATCGAAAATGGGCGCTACGGTCTGCACTTCATGTTCAGCGACAACCAGACTGTGGAGGAGAACATCCTGCGCAGCAATTCGGTGGGCGCCTATCTGATGTACAGCCGCGGCCTGACCATGACCAACAACTTGCTGCTGGACAACTACGGCCCCAGCGGCTACGGCGTGGCGCTCAAGGATGTGGACGACGTGCATGCCGTGGGCAACCGGATCGTCAACAATCGCGTCGGCATTTACGTGGACAACTCGCCGCGCGAGGGCGATGCGTTCGTGATCTTCGAGGACAACCTAACGGCCTACAACGAAATCGGCATCGAGATGCTGCCCTCGGTGTCCCGCAACGTCTACACCAACAACATCTTTCAGGAAAACCGTGAGCAGGTGGCCATCGCCGGCGGCGGCGAGCTGCGCGGCAACGACTGGGCGCGCGCCGGCTGGGGCAACTACTGGAGCGACTACGCCGGCTTCGACGCCGACGGCGATCTGGTAGGCGACCTGCCCTATCGCTCCACCAGCCTGTACGAGAACCTGATGGAGAAATATCCAAATCTGCGGCTCTTCCAGCTCAGCCCGGCCACCGATGCCCTGGACCTGGCCGCGCGCGCCTTTCCCCTTTTCCAGCCGCGCGCCAAGATGGCCGACGAGTTCCCGTTGATGACGCCGCCCGAGCCGGCTGCGGTGCCTGGCGTGCCCGAGCCGCCGTTGCTGATCAATCTGGCCGCGGCGCTGGGCATGTTGGCGCTGGCCGGCGTGGTGTTGTTCCTCGGCATCAGGAGGCCGGGAGCAAGCCGACGTAACCCGTAACCCGGAATGTGCGCAGGCGGCATTGGCGTCCAAGCGCAGCCTGCACTCCGTGCGCAACGCACCGCCATCCACCATCCACACACACTCCGGGTTACGCATTACGCATTACGCATCACGCATCACGCCACAAACCCCCATCCACACACACCTCCGGGTTACGAGTTACGAGTTACGCATCACGCATCACGCATTATCGTAAGAAACCCAAACCCCATCCCCACAGCCTAATTCCATGATCCAATTCTCCCACCTCACCAAACGCTTCGGCAAGTTCACCGCGGTGGACGACCTGAGCTTCACCGTGGAGCCACAGCGGGCGCTGGCCCTCTGGGGCCCCAACGGCGCCGGCAAGACCACGGCCATCAAGTGTCTCCTTGGCCTGCTGCGCTACCAAGGCAGCATCCAGGTCGAAGGCCTGGACGCGCACAAGCAGGGCAAGGCCGTGCGACGGCGGCTGGGCTACGTGCCGCAGGAACTGGCCTTCTACAGCGACATGAGCGCGCTGGACACGGCTCAGTTCTACGCCCGTCTCAAGCGGGCGCCGGCCAGCCGCGCGCGCGAGGTGCTGGCGCAGGTAGGTCTGGAGGACCATGGCCACAAGCCGGTGGGCGCGCTTTCCGGCGGCATGAAGCAGCGCCTGGCCCTGGGGCTGGCCCTGTTGGCCGATCCCCCCGTGCTGGTGTTGGACGAGCCCACCTCCAACCTGGACGCGGCCGGCCGCGATCAGTTCCTGGAGCTGCTGGCCGGCGTGCGTTCGGCCGGCAAGACCATCCTCTTCACCTCGCACCGCATCGAGGAGATCAGCGCCCTGGCTGACCAGGTGTTGGTCATGGCGCAGGGCCGCGCGGTGTCCATCTGCCCGGCCGCCGAGCTGCCGCAGCGCCTGGGCCTGCGCAGCCAGCTCAGGCTCTACCTGACCGAAGACGCCATCGCGCCGGCAGTGAACATCCTGACGCAGGGCGGTTTCACCGTCGCGCGCAACGGCCACGGCGTCGTTGTGGATGTCCTGCCCGGCCAAAAGGCCGCGCCCATCCACGTCCTGCGCGATGCGGCCATCGATGTGATGGATTTTGAGATGCAGCAGTGACGAGTAATGCGTAATGCGTAATGCGTAATGCGTAATGCGTAATGCGTAACCCGGAGTGCGCCGGTATGGGCGGCATTTCCTGGCCACGTGACATTCGTACTGTACTCGCGTCAACTCGCTACCTTGCCACCCGGCGATTCTAAACATGAAGGCTGCCAAACCGGAGTCGAGCCTTCAGGCGGGTTGGCACGCTCAACTCACATCGTCCAGACCCGGCTAAAGCCTCGACTCCGCGCCACATTTGGAATTGTTGCCTGCCATCAAGAAAGGCCCCGCGCCAACACATTCCGGGTTACGCATTACGCATTACGCATTACGAGTCACGCCAGACCATCTCATCCTGCCAGACCCGCCCACCATTCCGGGTTACGCATTACGAGTCACGCCAAACCATCTCATCCTGCCAGACCCGCCCGCCATTCCGAGTTACGAATCAGAGACGCAACCCTCATGAGCCTAACCACCGTCTGGATCCTCACCCAAAAAGAGCTGCGCGACGCGCTGCGCAACCGTTGGTTCCTGCTCTACGCCGCAGCCTTTGCCGTGCTGGCGCTGGCCTTCTCCTACCTGGCGCTGGCCGGCGCGGGCATGGTCGGCTTCGCCGGCTTTGGCCGCACCGCCGCCAGCCTGATCAACCTGGTGCTGCTGATCGTGCCGCTGATGGCGTTGACCGTCGGCGCGCAGAGCCTGGCCGGCGAGTGGGAACGCGGCACCCTGGCCTATCTGCTGGCCCAGCCCGTGCATCGCTACGAGATCTTCCTGGGCAAGTACCTCGGCCTGGCGCTTAGCCTGCTGGCCGCGCTGGCGTTGGGCTTTGGCATCTCCGGGCTGGTGATGGCCATCGGCGGCGCGGGCGCCACCGACCCTGGCCAGTACTTGCAGTTGACCTGGCTGGCCTTCTTGCTCAGCCTGGCCATGCTCAGCGTGGGCTTTTTGGTCTCTTCCCTCACCCGGCGCGCCAGCGTGGCCGTGGGCATTGGCCTTTTTCTATGGCTGATCTTCGTCTTCCTGGGCGACCTGGGCATGATGGGCACCTCCATGGCTTTGCGTGTGCCCATCGCCAACCTCTTCATCATGTCGCTGACCAATCCATTGCAGGTGTTCAAGATGGCCGCCATCCTGGACATCCGCGCCACGTTGGACATTCTGGGGCCGGCCGGCATCTACGCCGTGCAGCGCTACGGCGCGGCGCTGCTGGGCATCTTCTTGGCCGTGTTGGCCCTCTGGATCGTCATACCGGCGTTGTTGGCCTATCTGCGGCTGGCAACGCGCGGCGATTGGTAAACCGGTTCTCGCCGGCGCCACGGCTGGCGACCAGCCACGACGCCGGCCAATTCTGATCCAAAGGAGTCTGAAATGCGATCGACACAGATACTGCAAGAGGTTGAGTTCGACGAGCTGCGGCCCAACGCCAAACCGGTGTACGTGGATGAACACGGGCGGGTCCTGCTGTTCGCCCTCAGACCGGGCCAGATCATCCGGGAGCACAGCGCTCCCCACTCCCCCTTCTACGCGCTGGTGCTGCAAGGCACAGGCGCCTTCGCCGGCGAGGATGGGCAGGAACATCAGTTCGGCCCGGATGCGCTGTTGATCTTCGGGCCCAACGAGGTGCACTCAGTCCGAGCGCTGGACGAGGACCTGGTGTTCGTGGGTTTCCTGCACGGCGCACCCACGGTGCGGCCGGGCAAGACCGGCGGCGAGCTGGGCCGCGAGGAATAACTCATGCTTGGGCCGGCCTTTGCGTAGCACCCCGGTAGGGTCCGACCACGCCCGCTCGAGCCTGACTAGCAAAGGACATGCTCATGAAAACGCGTCTCCTTCTTCTGCTGCTGACATTGGCGCTGCTGGCCGCCGGCTGCGCCCAAGGCCAGACCACCATCGCGCCGCCCGAAATCCGTTTCGGCGAGGATGTCTGCGCTGAATGCAAGATGATCATCAGCGACCCACGCTTCGCCGCCGCCTACACCTACGAGGTGAGCCCCGGCCGCTACGAGAGCGTTCTGTTCGACGACATCGGCGACATGCTGATCCACGCCGACAAGCATCCAGAGCAGACCGTGGCCGCCTGGTGGGTGCATGACTACGACAGCAAGGAGTGGCTGGATGCCGGCAAGGCCTTCTATGTCTTCAGCGACATGCTGCAGACCCCCATGGCCCAGGGCACGGCGGCCTTTGCTGACGAGGCCGCGGCCCAGCAACTGGCTGCCGAGCTGAGCGGCGAGGTCTTCGGCTGGAATGGCCTGGTCGAACGGCACAAGGCCGGCGCGCTGATCACCGAAGCCGGCGCGGCCATGATGCCTTCGGGCGACCACGGCCACGCTGCCGAGGAAGCGGCCCAATCGAGCACTGAGGCCGCGCCGCAGGGCCGCGAGTTCCAGGGCGAGGCTGATGGCTACCACGTGCATGTGATCAGCAAGGCCGATGCGCTGCACGCCGGCTACAACCCGGTCTGGGTGCATCTGACCGGCCCCGACGGCCAGCCTGTGGATGGGGCCCAGGTGACCATGGCCCCGCGCATGAACATGATGGATGGCGGGCATCACGGCTCTGGCGTGGTGCAGCCCACAGAGGCCGGCCCCGGCATGTTCGAGGGCGCCCTGATCTTCTCCATGCCCGGCGGGCCCGACCTGGGCAGTTGGGAGGTGGCGGTGGCCTTCACCGACACCATGCACAGCGTGAGCAACACCGCGCTGGTGCCGGTCGAGGTGGGACCATCCAAGCTGCACGGCTCTTTCATGGGGCCAGATGAGATGAAGATCTTCCTCTCGGTGGTGCAGCCGACCCAGCCGATGGTGGGCCGCCAGCCCTTCGAAATCTACGCCATGCAGAAGCGCGGCATGTTCGACTGGCCCACACTGGACGACCTGACGCTGGAGATCACCCCCTGGATGCCGACCATGGACCACGGCTCGCCCGGCAACGAGAACCCCGTGGCTCAGGGCGATGGCCGCTACCTGGGCGCCGTCAACTTCAGCATGGCCGGGCCCTGGACCGTGACTGTCGTCGCCAAGGATGGCGAGACTGTGTTGGGCGAGGTGGCGTTTGAGTTTCAGGTTCCGTGAGGCGTGATGCGTCTTACGCATCACGCCCTTTGCACGCGATTCACGAGAGTGATATAATCGCACCCGCTTCTGTCAACGCACCAGTGGCGTCGCTGTTTCGGCGTCAAGTAAATTCACTACAAGGAGTAGAGACACCCGTGAAGAAGACACTTCTGATCCTCAGTCTGCTGGTCGTGTTGTCCATCCTGGCCGCCTGTGGCGGCGGCGGCAGCACCCCGGCTCCGGCGGCGCAGCCCGCTGCTCAGGCCACCGTCGCGCAACCGGCCGCCCAGCCTGTTGCCGCGGGCGACCCGGCCAAGGGCAAGGAATCCTTCACCGTTTGCGCCGGCTGCCATGGCATGGACGGCAAGGGCATCCAGGGCCTGGGCAAGGACTTCACCACCAGCGAGTTCGTCAAGGGCCAGTCCGATGAGCAGCTCCTGGCCTTCCTCAAGGTCGGCCGGCCGGCCAGCGACCCGGCGAACACCACCGGCGTGGACATGCCCCCCAAGGGCGGCAACCCGGCTTTCACCGACCAGCAGTTGCTGGACGTCATCGCCTACGTGCGCAGCTTGCAGCAGTAGAGCGGCCGATGATAGAAAGTGCGGATCGGAAATCTCCGATCCGCACTTTTTTGTTGCGCGGCGGCGGCAGCAGCCTCGACTCTGGGGTTCGAGACACCGATGCCTGCTGCTGTCCTGGGTCAGGGTTGGTGCGCGGCGCGAGCCGTCCGAGCGCGCGCACTGTGCAGCACACGCCCCAGCCGCCAGACGTAGGGCAGGGCGGCCACGATCAGCAGCCCGTAGGCCATGGCCACCATGGGGCGAGCCTGGGCCCAGGGCAGCGCAATGCTGGCCAGCCAGATCGCGGCTACCGACAAATTGAGCAGAACCAAGCTGCCGCGGCTCCCCTCAGCCGGGTTGATGGGTGGACTCCAGCCCTCAGCGCCGGCCAGAACGCGACCGCCCACGGCCGGCAGGAAGGCCAGTACGATCTGCAAGATCCAGCCGTAGATCAGCCCCTGCATCACGGCCAGCTCGAATTCCGCCGGCGTGAGCCTGTCCGGCCCCAGCAACGCGTAGACGACGGCGGCGAGGGCTGGCGCAGCGATCCAGGCATAGCTGATCAGCCAGTGCGCGCCATGCACCGACCGCATCGGGATGGGCCGGCGCATCGTCTGCCAGACGTTGGCCAGCATCAACCCGACGCCGCCCACGTAGACCAGCAGGCCGCCGCCCGTCGCCGGCGTCATGCCGCTGTAGGGCCCCAGCCAGAGCAGAAAAGCGCCCACGGTCATCAGCCAGAAGGTGGGGCGCACCCAGGCCGGGCGGGCCAGGCCGCGGCCGAAGAGGGCTGGCAGCACGTTCAACGCCACTCCGGCCAGCACGATGCCGGTGAAGCCGAAGATGTTGTTGTGAACATGCGCCTCCTTGATTCCCTGGTAGCTGACCGGCGCCGGCCAGCTTTCCAGCATGCTCAGCGCCATGGACACGCCCAGCAGCAGGTAGGTGGGTCCTGCCAGGAAGAAAGCCGCCTCCAACGGCCGCGGCCGGGGCGCGCGTCGCCACATCTGCGCCAGCAATGCCAGCCAGAGGGCGACTGCCAACAGCAGGACCCAGCCGCCGCTGCTGCGCAAAGGCTGGCTCCAGAGCACCTGACCAACGCTGAGCAGCAGCAGCCCCAGGTTGAACAGGGCCAGCAGCGCCCATTGAGCCGCCGCGCGGGGCGGCGTGGTGTGCAGTTGGCGCATCAGCAGGAGCGGCAACACCCCCAGCACGGCCTGCGCCAACACGCCGATGGTGATCATGTGCAGGCGGAACCAGTAGAGGTTGTCCAGCGCCGGCGCCAGACCAAATTGGGCCAGGATGAAGTTCACCAGGCTCAGCAGCGCGACGATGAGATAGACCAGCGCCAGGCTGATGTGGACGTGGGCGATGCGGATGGATGTGGTCATGGGTGTGCTCCTTGTGTGGCGTAATGCGTAACCCGGAGTGCGTGGGGATGGGAAGGTCTTTGCGTAACCCGTAATGCGTAATGCGTAACCCGGAGTGTGTGGGGATGGGAGTCGGCTTTGGGCGGCGCAAGGCGGAATCAGCAAGCGCACACCCTCTCCGGTTACCGGTTACTCTTCAGCAATTCCAAATATGGCGATTGCCAAACTGGAGTCGAGGCTTCAGCCGGGTTTGCACGCTCAACTCGCATCGTCCAGACCCGGCTGAAGCCTCGACTCCGCCCATATTTGGAATTGCTGG
>JAKQCW010000332.1 GCA_029558955.1 Chloroflexota bacterium | reverse complement strand
TGGCTCAGCGCCACGGCCTATGCCGAGATCGAGGAAGAGGATCATGGCCTGACCTACGGCGTCTACGTTCCGGCAGTCGCGCCAGACATCACCCGCGATTTCGCTGCCGGTGCGGAGCTGTATCTCGCCTTCGACGAGCTGCGCCGTCGCCTGCGCAAGCCCGGCCAGGCGCCGTGGGTCAAGGCGCAATTCACGTTGCAACGGGACGGCCGCTTCGACCTGGAATTCACTTACCTGGAAGACCGGTAGTGCGTAACTCGTAACCCGTAACCCGTAACCCGGAATTGCGTGCGTTGTCAGAGAGGTGCGCATCCATGAAACAGCCAGTTCAACCTGATCTGATCAGCCAATTCGCCGTGCGCCAGGGAGAACAGCAGGCGCTGATCTGGGATGGCGCGCAGATCAGCAGTCCTGTGGGAACCCATTGAGTTCAGGAGAAGGTAGCATGCGCTCTGTCACCTCGGTGGATCTTGCGGTATCCTGGCCGGACGCTTGCGGATATCTGTCGCGGCGTTGGACAGCGGCTCTTCGTCCTTATCTTGATCAGGACCAATCGAGCATCGTGTCGGCGCGGCTTACGTTTGCCAGCGACGATCCGCTTCTGGAGGAGTTCCTGGCCTTTGCCGAGCAGAAGGCGGTGCGCGAGCCAGGTGCTGGGGGATTTCTGGGCAGGCTTGGCGGAAAGGGACATGGCGGCCCACTGCTGCGCGCGGTCAGACGTTGGAGCGAGTATGACTTCGCCGACGTTCAGGGTTGCGCCGTGGTGCAGTTGCTGCTGGATCGAATCGTCGAACTGGCGCCGCCGCTGAGCCAGTACTATCGCGTGGACATCGCGCCGACCGCTGATTGCCCTGGTTGCGGCCAGGTACATCTGCGCCAACAGCATCCCCTGCGGGTGCGTGAGGACGATGATGCCGAAATTGGCTTGCACGGCCACGCCTGGCAGCCGGCCGATCACATTGCTGCCACCGAGAACCACGAGATCATCATCTCGCAACACCTGCGCGACCTGTGGGAGACGGTCGCTGCACCCGACCTGCCGCAGTTCTTGCCGGTCGAAGACACAGCCGCCAGGCATCAGCTTTGGCAGGCGACGCCGCAGGGCATCGTGCATGTCATGGCGCCTCCCACCCCGCTGCAAGTGCGTGATCGCTGCCCGACCTGTGGCCGTCCCTTGACCGTGGCTTTGAGCACGGCTCCGTCCGACGCCGCATTTGGGCCTGGCCGTCAAACGGTCTATGAGCAAGAAGTTACGTTGACTGTGGACTCCGCGACGCTGCCGGCTGGAGACCTGTGGATAACCGACCTACAGGAAGGCCGCATTCGTGAGTTGAACGATGTCTTGCAAGGGTTTGAGGACAATCCAGATCCTTTTTACGTCCGGTCATCCCGCCCGTTTTGGTTGGCGTCGCAGCGCCTGCTGCGACTGTTGCATGACCATGTGGCCAGCGGTTGGCGCTGCCGGCCGGTCAACATCGGAGTACGGCCATGACCGATGACAAGCAAGATCTGCTGGATCAGGTCGAGCGTGATTTTTGCTTCTTGACCGATGATCATGCCTTTGTCGCCATGCCTCCCCAACGTTCGGGGGAGGTGACGGCCGTGCGATACGAGCATCCCCATCTGATCATCCAGTTCACCGTGCGCCAGGAAGAGTGGCAGGCGCTGGTCTGGCCGGCCGCGCCGCAGATGCAGGCCTGCCAGGTCACACTGGACGATGTCACGACCTATCTTACCCGCCCGCCGGTTGATTTCGCGGCCGATCAGGCGCGGCCTGGCTTGAGCCAAAGCGAGGCGCTAAACGATCTGGCAGGGCGACTGACCCCCGTCGCCGGGGAGATGCTTGCCCTGTTCGAGCCCGCTGGCTGGCCCGCGGCCTGGGCTGACATGCAGGCAGTTCTGCAGGCGCGCCGCGCCGAGCGTTCGCGCCAATTCGACGAGTGGCAGCGCAACAGGCCGGCCGGGCCGGGCTGACGCCGAACTGGATTTTGCGCCAGAAGGACTGTGGCAATGGTTGAGGATAAAGGAAGCAGGAACGCAACAACCTCGCACACGGCATGGATCAACGCCCCCATCGGACGCGGGATGCTCGTCGCCTGCCTGTTGGCGCTGCTGGCCATGACCGGTTGTGCGGCCGGCGGCGCCGATGGCACGCTGATCGTGATCAACGGCGCCGGCGGCGCGCTCTGCTCCGTGCGCGTCAAGAAAGCCTCCTCGCAGACCTTTTGGGGGCGCAACCGCCTGCGATCGGGTGAACGGCTGGAGCCGGGCGCCAGCCTGACCCTGGATCTGCCGGCTGGTTACTACGATGCCGATGCCCATCTGTGCGACGACGAGACGCACCTGGGCTTTGGGATCTACGACATCAGAGTCGATGCGCAGGCCGGATCCACCTGGGTGGTCGGAAATCACCCGGACGCGGGGGGCTAATGGCGCAGCATACCCATCGGCGAACAGCGTTTCCAGGGTCTCTTTCACTCATCGCGCTGGCCTGCCTGCTCGCCCTGGCTGGCTGCGTTCCTGCTGCCAGCCAACGTTCAACCCCGACGCCGGCGGCCGCGCCCTATTCGACGGATCTTCCGGCGCTGAGCCGGTTCATCAACCTGCCGGTGCAGCCGACGCGCGTCCAGTGGCAGGTGAGAGAAAAGGGCGGCGGCGGCACTGGCCTCGGCCCCACGGACATCGAGCTGATGGCCGTGTTGCAGTTGGATCAGGAGGGTCTGCAGGCGTTGCAAGGCCAGTTGACCGAGCAGACCAGCCCGGCCGAGCTCTTCGTGGCCGGCGATTTCCTCCAGCCCTGGTTCCCCGAGCCGATCCAGCGCCTGTTCGTGGTCGATCCGGCCCAGCCCGACTTGCTCCGGCTGGCGGGCGCGCGCTACGCGGCCACACCCTTCGCCAAGGGCGGCCTGAACAACGGTTTCGTTCTGGTCGCCGGGGATCTGGTGTTCATCTATCTTCACAGCACCTGAGACATATGACAGATCAGCAGCAGCCGATGGCATCATCCGCCCCATCGCTTCGCATTTTCGGTCACAGCTTGCCGGCTGAGCTGGTCGCGGCCGTCGCCCGTGATACGCGCGCGCCTTTGTTGGATGAAGGCTGGTTTGTGGCGGGGGTCGTCTGGGGCGGCGCAGTGGCGGCGCTCACCTTCGTCCTCTTTGGCTCTGTTTTCTTCGCCGGCATGGCGCACAGCAACCCGGCCGCCGTGCGCGCAGTTCTGATGGTCGCGCTGCTGTTGGGCGCGATCGCCGGGCTGGGCGGTCTGAGAGGCCATGGCTGGCTGCGCCGCAGCCGGCAAGAAGCGCCGGAAGAGGCGTTGGCATTGCGCCATCGGGCGGTCGCCATGCAGCGGCGGCTGGTCGCGGGGCTGCTCCTGCTCTTCGGCGCGGCCGGGCTGTGGCACGCTTGGTTCTTTGCGCCGTTGACGTGTCTCTTGGGCCTGCTGACCTTTGGCCTGACCCTGGGCCTGGGCTTTTCCGCCCTGCCCACCATGCTGGCGCTGCTCGCTGGCCAGTCCAGGCGCGCCACGCGCGCCGCCCGCACACTCGACCGGCTGCTGTTGCTGGGCATCGGCCTGCTCAGCGCCCTCATCCTCCTGCCGCCGATCGCCAACGCGCAGCCGGGCGTCTTTTTTCTGATCCTGGCGCAGGTCCTCAGCCTGCTGGGGTTGCCCTGGGTGGCCGCCATGCTGGCGGCAGCGCGCATCCACCGAATCTATGCAGATCGCAGATAGCGCAGCGCGAGGGGTGCGCTGCGGCGCTGCGCAAGATTGCATCCAGCGCCGCGCCTCGACGCCGATCAAAGTGGGGCAGTGTAGTCACAGAAAACCCGAAAAGTTGAGAGGGTGATGATAGGTCGCTGACAGGTGAAGAGATGTATGATATGCCCAGTCGGATCGGCCTTCTATCGCCATCAGCGTCGTGTCGGGCGGCCCGGGGGGGCCGCCTGACACGGCCAGCGCCGATGGTTCAGCAGAGGGTGGTTCTCGAAATAGACCGCTTATGGAGAGAGCCACCCTCTGTGCCGTCGAATCCGATCAAATCTGCCAGCGGGCAACCTGCTCCAACAGGAAGCTGCGTGTGAGTATATGCGCTCCTGCGAAGATCGCTACTAGCAATGGTCAAGTGGGCGAGCGCAGCGTGGAGGCCATCTGGATCTGGTGTGGTCTGCCGCAGGAACGTTTTGTCAACATCGCGGCGCATGAACGGTCTGACCGCAGTGCTGCGACACGTCCGGCAAACGCGCAGGTTTCCATGACACCCATTCTGATTGGATGCCCCTTGGGTCTTGTGCTACAATGCGACCGCATTCCGTGGCGCGGATCGGTTTGTTTGCGGACTGTCGCGCAACGCTTCTTGCTGGTTGACCGACCTTCTGGAGTTGCCTTGAGCTCTCTTTCCCAAGGAGTCCCCCCCACATGTCCCCACTCCGCCTCGGTCTGAATATTGGCTATTCCGGCGCGCAGATTGACTTGCCGCTTGATTTGATCCAGGAGGCTGATCGCCTGGGCTTTTACGCGGTCTGGACGGCCGAGTCCTATGGTTCGGACGCGGTGACGCCGCTGGCCTGGCTGGGCGCGCTGACGGAGCGCATCCACCTGGGCACGGCGATCATGCAGATGCCGGGCCGCACGCCGGCCAACACTGCTATGACTGCCATCACGCTGGATCAGCTCTCCGGCGGCCGCATGCTGCTGGGGCTGGGCCTCTCCGGCCCGCAGGTGGTGGAGGGCTGGCACGGCGAGGCCTATGGCAAGCCGCTGGGCAAGACGCGCGAGTACATTGCCATGGTGCGCACGGTGCTGGCGCGCGAGCAGCCGCTGATCCACCAGGGCGAGCACTACCAGGTGCCCTATGCCGGCCCCGACGCCACCGGGCTGGGCAAGCCGCTGAAGAGCATCATCCATGGCCGGGCCGACCTGCCCATCTACCTGGCCGCGATTGGCCCCAAGAATGTCGAGCTGGCGGCTGAGATCGCCGACGGCTGGCTGCCCGTCTTCTTCTCCCCGGCCCATTACGACGCCGTCTACCGACCCCAGATCGAGGCCGGTTTCGCCAAGGCCGGCGGCGGCAAGGGGATCGCCCAGTTCGACATCGCCGCCACCGTGCCGGTGGTGGTGGGCGACGACGTGGACGCCTGCCGCGCCGCGGTCAAGCCCTTCCTGGCCCTCTACGTGGGGGGGATGGGCGCCAAGGGCAAGAATTTCTACCACGACCTGGCCTGCCGCTATGGCTTCGCAGCCGCGGCCGATGTGATCCAGGAGGCCTATCTGGCCGGCCGCAAGGTGGATGCCATCCTGGCCGTGCCCGATGAGCTGGTGGACGCGGTGGCGCTCTGCGGGCCGAAGGCGCGCATCGCCGAACGGCTGGCGCTGTGGCAGGACAGCCCAGTGACCACCCTCAATATCGCCGATCCCAACCCGCTGAACGTGCGGGTGATGGCGGAGCTGCTGTTGTAACCGCCCCCTCGGCAGACCACAATTCTCAGGGAGACGGAAACCCCCAGGCTCGGCCTTGCTGAGCCTGGGGGTTTTCTTGCGCCTTGACGTGCGGCCGAAATCGTGAACCGCTGAGGCCGGGTGTGCAGGGATCTCGTCCTCTGACTTGGGCTTCTACTCCTCCAGACTGGCCATCTGCTCCGCCACCAGCGCCATCAGCTCGCCCACGGTCTGGCGGTCGAAGGCGAAGCGGGCGCCGGCCGCGGCGAAGAGCTCAGGCAGGGAGCGGGTGTAGCCCAGCGCCAGCCCGCGGCGATAGTCGGCCACCGCCTGTGCCTGGTTGGTCAGCGCGTTGCGCCAGACCTGCAGCGCGCCCAACTGGGCCAGGCCATACTCGATGTAGTAGAAGGGGGAGCCAAAGATGTGTCCCTTGCGGTGCCAGCCGCTCTCCTTTTTAGCCTGCAGGCCGCGGTAGTCGATGCCCGGCATGAAGCGATCCCACAGCGCGCTCCAGGTGCGGTCCAGGTCGGCCGGCGTCACATCCTGCGGCGCTTCGGCGTAGACCCAGTGCTGGAAGCGGTCGACCACAGCCATGTAAGGCAAGAAGAGCACGAGCTTGCGCAGGTGGCTGGCATGGGCGCGGCGTGCGTCGGCCGGGCTGTAGAAGCCGCCCCGCTCGGCCGCCAGATAGGGCGCGCTGAGCAGTTCCATGGACATGGACGCCACCTCGCAGAACTCCATGGGCGCGTTGCGGTTCCAGATCAGCGGCTGGCTCAGCGATTCCATGAAGTGGAAGGCGTGGCCCCCTTCGTGCAGCAGGGTGGTCACATCGTTGTGCGTGCCCACCGCGCTCATGAAGATGTACGGCTTGCCGCTGACCGGGAAATCGTTGCAGTAGGCGCCCGGCGCCTTGTTGGGCCGCGAGGCCAGGTCCAGGTAGCCGGGGCGCATGGCGGCGAAATAGCCGGCCAACACCGGATCCACCTGCTGGAAGATGCGCTGGCCTCCCTCCTCCAGCGCGGCCGCGTCGGAGAAGGGGTGCAGCGGCTGGCCATAGGGGTCGGCCTCGGTGTCCCAGGGGCGCAGCTCGTCCAGGCCCAGCCGGCCGGCCAAATCCTGGTAGAGCTGCGCGGCCAGCGGGACCACCTCATGTTCGATGGCGTCGTGGAAGGTGAAGGCGTCGTCGGGGGTGTAGTCGAAGCGGGCCAGTTGCTGCCAGCGCAGGGCGCGGTAGTTCTCGAACCCGGCGTTGCGCGCCATCTGCCGGCGCAGCGGCAGCATCTCCATGTATAGATCGTCGATCGCGGCGCGGTCGGCCAGGTAGCGCTGCATGATGCGCCGCCAGATCTCCTCGCGCTGGACGCGGTCTGGCTCCTGCAGGCGACTGTTGGCCTGGGGCAACGTCAGCTCCTCCCCCTGCCACTGGACGGTCATCCCACCGATGATCTTGTTGTAGCGGTTGCCCAGCAGCGCCAGTTGGCTCTCCAGCGCCACGTTTTCAGCGCGAAAGATCTCGACGTCGTTGCGAAAACGCCGGTGCAGCAGCCCGTTGTCCGCGTCCGGCTGATAGCCCGGCGTGGCCAGCAGTTTCTCCTTCAGCGCCTGCTCGGCCAGCCGCGTCTTGGGCTCGGTCTCGCCCACGAAGTGCTCGAAACGCTGCTCCGCGGCCGCGTCGGCCGTGTTTTCGCTGACATCCCGGTAGATCTGCGCGCCAGCCTCGGCCAGCACCTCGG
>JAKQCW010000331.1 GCA_029558955.1 Chloroflexota bacterium | reverse complement strand
TCACCAAATATTGCCCGCGCCCGGCGTGTACGACGCGCTGACCACCGCGTTGCTGATCAGCGTGTCGCACTGGACGACGCCGCTGAACTTGGACATGCCGGCGTTGACGGTGACCATGCCGGCGCTGACTTCGACGGTGCTGGCCTGGACGGTGACTTTCATCGCGGCCACGATCTTGACGCCGCCGGTGTCCAGGGTGATGGAGTTGCCGTTGCTGTCCTTGATCTCGACCTGGCCCGGCCCGTCCTGCATGGTGATCTTCTGGCCGCCGGGGGTCTGCAAGATCAGCTTCTCCTGGCCGTCCTGGTCGTCAAGCGTCACCTTGACGCCGTTACGTGAGGTGATCGACTTGATGAAGTTGTTGCCGGCGCCGTCCATGCTCTCCGGCGGCCTGTCTTTGCCGTTCCACAGCGCGCCGACCACGTAGGGCCGTCGCGGATCGCCGGCCTCGAAGGCCACCAGCACCTCGTCGTCCACGTCGGGGATGAACCAGGAGCCGCGGTCGTTGCCGGCCATCAACGTGGCCAGCCGCGCCCAGACGTTGTAGCCGCCGTCGGCGTCCGGCAGCCAGGGCAGCTTGACCTTGACGCGGCCCTGGCCGTCGGGATCGTTGATGTCTGACACCACGGCCGGATAGACGCCGTACAGCCGGTTGCGCTCCTCTGCTCGCCGGGCCTGCTCCAACTGCGAAACGTCCATCTAGCCTCCAACTCCGGGGCGTTCGACCTGGAAGGTGGTGCGATAGCCGTTGACCAGGTCGTAGGTATGGCGCGCCAGGGTGACGTAGTACTTGCCCTCGAACCACGGGCCGATGCCGCGCAGATCCACGATGCCGCCGACGCGAATGGCCGGGTTGCCGTCGGCCACGCCTGCGCCGGTCAGAAAGCGCCGCGCCCGGCGACGATAGTCAGCATCGGCCAGCGCCTGGGCCTCCTGCTGCGAGAGGGGCGTGGCCAGCCCGACCCGTTCGGCGCGCTCGGCCAGCGCCCGGCCCAGCGCTGCGCCGCCGCTGCGCAGGCTGTTCAGCTCGCCGCTGACCGCGCTCTCGCCCGCCTCCACGTCGATGGCTTCCTTGCCGGCCACGTCCCAGCCGCTGACCCGCACCGCGCTGCGCTGATGGGCCAGATC
>JAKQCW010000324.1 GCA_029558955.1 Chloroflexota bacterium | reverse complement strand
CTCGATAGCCTCGCCCTTGCCAACGATCACCTTTTCGACGTTTTGGGTAATCTCCTGACCAAAGGTTGTAATGGAAGTCATGGGGATCTCGCAACTCTGTTGGGTCCGACCGACAGCCGGACGCGGGGCCGCGGGCAACCTCGCCACGCGTTCCCATTCTACCCCAAAGAGGGCAAGCTTGGCAAGGGATCAACCCACCGCGGTCACTTGGCCGCAGTCCTGTCTCGTGCTATAATCTCAGCGCCACGCAATATGCTTTACGATAACCGTGTTTCACGTGAAACATGAATTCATCAAACGAGGCAAAAACCGCCATGCCCGACCCGGCTCCAGCCGCACCGCCCGACCAGCCGCCCCAGGTTATCGATTACGAGGGGTCAGATTATCAACAGCGTTTCTGGGAGACGGGCGAGCGCGCCTACGAAGACCTGGCCGAGCGCATCGCCCTGCGCAAGCTGCTGCCGCCGGCCGGCCGGCGGCTGGTGGAATTCGGCGCGGCCTTTGGCCGGCTGGCCGACCTGTACGCCGGCTACCAGCAGGTGTTGTTGCTGGACTACTCGCGCTCCCTGCTGCGCCAGGCCCAGGAGCGGCTGGGCGTGGGCGGTCGCTTCGTCTACGTCGCGGCCAACCTCTACAAGCTGCCGCTGGCCGCGGGCGTGGTCGATACGGCCGTCATGGTGCGGGTGATGCATCATCTGGCCGACGTGCCGGCCGCGCTGGGGCAGATCCACCGCGCCATCGCGCCGGGCGGCGCCTTCGTGGCCGAGTATGCCAGCAAGCGCCACCTCAAGGCCATGGCGCGCTACGCCCTGCGCCGCCAGACGTGGAGCCCCTACGACCTCGCGCCCTATGAGTTCGTGCCGCTGAACTTCGACTTTCACCCCACCTGGATGAGCGGAGAGCTGCACGCGGCCGGCTTCGACATCGAACTGGAGCTGGCGGTGTCGCATTTTCGCATGCCGCTGCTGAAACGGCTGGTTCCGGCCAACAGGCTGGCCGCGGCCGACGGCGCGGTGCAGGGGATCGGCGCGCTCTGGAAGCTGACCCCCAGCATCTTCGTGCGCTGCGCCGCGCCCGGCGCGCGCCCGGCCAGCCTGCCGGCCAGCCTCTTTCAGTGCCCCGAATGCGCCGGCGCGCTGACCCCCGGCGCCGATTCGCTGGATTGCACCGCCTGCGGCTGTCGCTGGTCCACCGGCGGCGGCCTGTACGACTTCAAGGAGCCGATGCCGGGTGCGTAACGAGTAATGCGTAATGCGTAACCGGAAGGCGATGCACCTTGGGTTCGAGCATGGACTGTATACCCCATCCGCACAGCCAACGCCCAACTTTCCGGTTACGCATTACTCGTTACGCATTACGGGATCCGTAACGAGTAATGCGTAATGCGTAACCGGAAGACGATGCACTGCGGGTTCGAGCATGGACTGTACACCCCATCCGCACAGCCAACGCCCAACTTTCCGGTTACGCATTACTCGTTACGCATTACGAATCTTGCTCGAGTGAAACATGACGCGTAACTCCACACCTTCAACACCCCCACGCCGCCCGACGCTGGTTTGGCTGCTGCCGGCGCTGCTGATTGTGGCCGGTTTGGCCCTGCTGCTGGCGGGCCAGGGCCGGCGCGGGCAGCCGGCCGCTGAACTGCATTTTGAACAGGCCGCCGCGGCTGAGGCGCCCGGGACCGAACCGCTGGCGACGGCGCACCCGACGCCGGCCAGCGCTCCATCTGCGGCCGCGCCGACGCCGGCGCCCCTCCCCACCCCCGATGGCTACGAAGCCTACTGTCTCTGGCCCGGCGACGTCCTGGCCCAGATCGCGCACAACGCCGGGGTGACGGAAGAGGCGATTCTGGCCGCTAACCCCAACTGGAGCGGCCAGGCGGGCAGCGCGATCCGTCTGCCGCCGGGCAGTGTGCCGCCCAGCCAGTGGGCTGCGCCGCTGCCGCCGGTGACGCGCGTCGAGGATCTGCCCTTCGGCATCTCTGGCCACTATCTCGGCCGGGACAACCGGCAGAAGCGGGTGGCGCTCTCCTTCGACATCGGTTTCGCCGAGGGCAACCTGGCGCTGAAGGAAACGCTGGCCCGGCGCGGCATTCGCGCCACCTTCTTCGTGCTGGGAGGCGCGCTGGTCAAGCACCCCTACATCATCGGCCAGATCCTGAACAACGACCATGAGCTGGGCAACCACTCCTATACCCACGACAACATGCTCTTCATGGATGACAGCATGATCCGCTGGGAGTTGGCGACCACCGAGCAACTGACGCAGCAGGCCTTTCCCGGCGCCACCACCAAGCCGCTCCTGCGCGCCCCCTTCGGCGCGATCGACGAGCGGGTGACGCAAATCGCCTACGGCGAGGGCTACCACATCATCGGCTGGACGGTGGACAGCCGCGACTGGACCGACGACATCACCGCCGACATCATCTATCAGCGGGTGGTGGAACATGTTTGCCCGGGGGCGATCATCGCCTTTCACGACGTCAACCCGGCCAACGCGGCCGCCCTGCCGCGCATACTGGCCTATCTGGAGGGGAACGGCTATCAGTTCGTGACGGTGTCGGAGATTCTGGCGCCCTGAGCGCATCGACCGCGCCGACGCCATCCGCGATCC
Source organism: Chloroflexota bacterium (assembly GCA_029558955.1). Lineage (GTDB taxonomy): Bacteria > Chloroflexota > Anaerolineae > JAAEKA01 > JAAEKA01 > JAAEKA01. Next base: position 2,982 of record JAKQCW010000324.1, on the reverse strand, counting down.
GACCGGCTGAAGCCTCGACTCCTTTTTGTGCGCCCTGCGCCGGCGCGGAGTCGAGGCTTCAGCCGGTTCTGCGCGTGCGGCGTTGGATGGCCGCGGCCGGCTGAAGCCTCGACTCCTGTTTATGCGCCCTGCGCCGGCGCGGAGTCGAGGCTTCAGCCGGTTCTGGTCAACACCCTGGCCATCGGCGTCATCGAGCGGCGGCGGGAGATCGGCATGTTGCGCGCCGTGGGCGCGACGCGGCGGCAGGTGCGCCGGGTGATCCTGGTGGAGGCCCTGATCCTGGCCGCGATCGGCGTGGCCTTTGGTCTGCTGGCCGGCCTCTACCTGGGCTACATGGCCGTGGTGGCGCTGTCGGCCTTTGGCTTCTCCATGGACTACGCCTTCCCCGGCAGCGCGATCCTCCTGGCCATCGCCGCCGGGCTGCTCTTCGGCGTGCTGGCCGCGCTGATCCCCGCCCGCCAGGCGGCCGGCCTCCCCATCGTCGCCGCGCTGCGGCATGAGTGAGAGAGGTATTTTGGGACACCTCAGCATTCGTCGCTCTTAGCAACCGAGACGATTTGAGCAGGCGGGCTTCATTCGCTTGATGCAAGGCGCGCCGGCCGGTCGTTAGTGGCACTGGCAGAGATGAGTTGATGCCAATAGGCCATCAACTCCCCTCCATCCGCATCAACGCGTTGCCAGGCGTCGCCGAAGCCGGCGCGCTCGGCCTCGCTGCGGAACACCTTGAGCCGGCCGCGACCCCCGACGTAGGTCGGCCACTCGCGCAGCAACGCCCGATCGCGCAACCGTTCCAGGTCCTGGGCGCAGCCTTGCAAATCGGGTACGTACCAACGGACGGCTTCGTTCTGCAGGAAGCTCTCCTCTTGCAGCACGCGCGGCTCGGGCAGTTGCTCGTGGCCAAGGTGGTACAGATGGGCACGCTCCTGACGGATAGTTACGACCAAATCGGCAGCCGATACCGGCGCGTTTGCCAGTTATGCGTCAATGACGTACAATTCAACCATGATATTCGTTGAAACCGCCGTGTTCACCAAATTAGTCGAGGGTCTGTTACCTCATGACAGCTATCTGGATCTGCAACACGCGCTCCTGCTTCGACCGGATACGGGCCCGGTGATTCCAGGATCAGCGGGACTGCGCAAGATCAGATGGGGCATCGAACAGCAAGGTAAGCGCGGCGGACTGCGCGTCATTTACTATTGGGACAAGCCCGATGAGATTATCTACCTACTCTTCATCTACCGGAAGAGCGAGCGCGAGGACCTGACGCCGGAGCAGATCAAGGCCTTGCGCAGGCTGATCAAGGAGTATCTGGAATGAACGAGACTGACTTCGAGTTATTGGTCGAAAGCATCAAGCAAGCGGGAGAGATCAGACGCGGCGAGCGTCAACCCAGTCGCGTGTTCGAGTTCAGCCCCTTGGACGTAAAAGCTATTCGCGCCCGGCTCGACCAATCGCAGAGCGAGTTCGCGCACATGATCGGCGTCAGCGTGGGCACGTTGCAGAACTGGGAGCAGGGTCGTCGCAAACCTGACGGGCCGGCCCGTGCGTTGCTCCAGGTAGCGTTGCGCAATCCAGAGGCCGTCAAGCAGGCCTTGTCTGGCTGCAACGAGGCGCATCGAGCCAGTTAACGTTTCCCACGCGGCGTGCCAGCTGGGGTTTCCCTCCATCCACATCGACGCATTGACTCAGACCATCAGCAGAGCGGCGTCCTCCGGCGCCGCCCGCTCCGGGAAGCCGCCTATTCATCCCGTGTTGCGAACGGGGTGTCAGTCCTGCAGCGGACTGACACCCCGTGGCATGACGACACCAGGACTGTCAGTCCTGCGGAGGACTGACAGTCCTTTTTCCTTGCGCACAGGACTGTCAGTCCTGCGGAGGACTGACAGTCCTTTTCGTTACATTACGCGCGACGGCGCAGAGCGTAGGCCGCGCCCAGCGCCAGCGCACTGGCCGCCAGCGCTCCCAGCGGCAGCCCAACCAGCGGCGCTGCCGGCGATTGGCTGGAAGCTGCCTCCACACTGCTCAGTTCCACCGCGGTCGGGGCCTGGCAGCTTTGCACCATCACATCGTCCACGTCCCAACCGGTGCGGTCGAGCGAGATGTCGGTGCCGATGCGCCAGCGGAACTGCACCGTCTGCCCGGCGTAGGCGCTGACATCGGCGATGGTCTGGCGGTAGGTGGTGGTGTCGGCGCTGCACCAGGCCTGCAGACCGGCCAGCGGGTTGCTGAAGCTACCGGAGACCGCGCCGGTGTACGGCCCCACCAGCAGGTTGGCGTTGGACACCTGCGTCCAGGTGGAGCCGCCGTTGGTCGAGACTTCCAGGATGCCGCCGTCGTAGCAGGCGGTCGAGCCGCTGTTCTCCAGGTTCGGCACGTGCCAGAACTTGAGCACCACCGGGTTCTGGCCCGTGGGCAGGACCACGGGCGGCGACACCAGCCGCTGATCGGTGACGCTGCCCGTGCCGGCGCCGCGCACGTTCTGTGCGCCGGCGTGCGGCAGGGCCGACGAGATGGCCCAGGTGTTGGCGCCCACCCCGGCCGGGGTGGTCCAACTGCCGATGCCGCTCTCGAAGCCGTCGCTGAAGAGGATGTTGGGGGTGGTGCCGGGGGTGCAGTCGCCCGGAGCGGCCACGGTGGTGAAGCTCCAGGTGGCCGAGTAGGCGCCGGTTCCGCAGGCGTTGGCCGCCCAGACCCGCCAGTAGTAGGTGGTGCTGGTGTTCAGCGTCACGTTGGAGGTCCAGGTGGGGCTGGTCAGCCCGCTGGCCGAGGCCACGATGTTGCTGAAGCCGGCGTCGGTGGCCACCTGGATGCTGTAGGAGGAGGCCCCTGCCACGGCGTTCCAGGTGAAGGTGGGCGCGGCCGGCACGTTCAGCGCGCCGTTGGCCGGCGTCAGCAGCGTGGGCGCGCCCGGCGCGGCCGCCACCACTTCCAGGCCAACCGTGTCAGATTGCACCAGGCTGGGGGTGATCACGCTGGTCC
>JAKQCW010000323.1 GCA_029558955.1 Chloroflexota bacterium | reverse complement strand
CATGCCCAACCCGGAGCATGTGGACTGGAACGACGACGGCATCCTGGGCGACGGCAACGACGAATACATCGAGCTGTACAACGCCAACGACTTCGCCGTCGATCTGAGCGGCTGGCGGGTGGATGATGTGGCCAACGGCGGTTCGACCCCCTACACGCTGCCGGCCGGCACGACGATTCCAGCCCGCGGCTTTCTGGCGCTGTGGAGCCGCGACACCGGCATCGGCCTGAACAACAGCGGCGGCGACAGCGTGCGTCTGCTGCGCCCCGACGGCGTCGAGGTGGAAAGCGCCAACTACACCGCCGCGCCGGCCGACGGCGCCCACAGCAAGACGGTGGACGGCGGCGACCAGTGGACCCTGACCTACCCGCCCTCGCCCGGCGCATCCAATCAGCCCGCGCCTCCCACGCCCACGCCCAGCGCGACCCCGACCGCCACCCCCGCCGTCTACCCCGCCGGCGTCAGCCTGAACGAGTACATGCCCGACCCGGCCTTCGACTGGAACGGCGACGGCGCGGCCGATCAGAACGACGAGTACATCGAGCTGCACAACGCCAACGACTTCGCCGTCGATCTGAGCGGCTGGCAGTTGGATGACGTGGACGACAATGGGCGCGCCGTCCCCAACGGCAGCCCCCCCTACACCCTGCCGCCGGGCACGATCATCCCCGCCCGCGGCTTTCTGCTGGTCTTCCGCAGTCAGAGCGGCATCGCCCTGAACAACGACGGCGATTGGGTGCGTCTGCTGCGTCCCGATGGCATCGTGGTGGAGGAGACGGAGTACAGCAGCAGCCGCGACGATCAGGCCGCCAGCAAGATCATCGACGGCGGCAATGAGTGGACGCGCAGCTATCCGCCCACCCCCGGCGGCAGCAACACCCCCAGCGGCACCCCCACGCCCACTCCAACCGCGACGCCGCTGCTGACGCCCACGCCGGTGGCCACCACTGTGCGGCTGAACGAGGTGCTGCCCTCGCCGCAGGAGGTGGACTGGGACGGCAACGGCGCTGCCAGCTATCTGGATGAGTGGATCGAGCTGGTCAACCTGGGCGACGAACCGGTCCACCTGGCGGGCTGGAAGCTGGTCGATGGCTGGGCCGCGGGCCATGAGCCGAACAGAACTTACATCCTGCCGGCAGGCGCCGCCATCCCGGCACGCGGCTATCTGGTCATCTTCCGCGCCCAAAGCGCGCTGGCGCTGGATGCCAGCCGCGAACAACTGCGCCTGCTTTACCCTGACAACAGCGTGGCCGACGTCATGGCCTACGATACCTTCTCCGGCTACGACCAATCCTGGTGCCGGCTGCCTGACGGCGTGGGCGGCTGGTCACGTTTCTGCATCGAGAGCCCCGGCCAGCCCAACCAGGCTGACCCCAGCAGCGGCGACAGCCCCGGCGCCGGCGGCAGCGGCGGCGACGCGGGCAACGGCCAGCCCTACGACCGCTTCAACTATGATCTGGTCCCCATCGCCCAGGCGCGTGGCCTGCCTGACCGGTCGCGCCTGACGCTGGAGGGGCAGGTGACGGTGTTGCCCAACGTTTTCGACGACCAGAACATCTACATCCAGGACGCGACCGGCGGCATGCTGGTCTATCTGCGTTCCGGCGAGTGGCCGCCGCTGAGCGAGGGGCAATGGGTACGGGTCAACGGCCGGATGGATACCTACTACGGCGAGCGGGAGATCAGCCTGGTGCGCATCGACGACATCAAGACCCTGCAGCCGGCCGCGCCGCCTGCGCCGCTGCCCATCCGCACCGGCGAGGTCGGCGAGGCGCACGAAGGCCGGCTGGTGCAGCTCAGCGCGCCGGTCACCGGCTACTGGAAGGAAACCACGCTGTACCTGGACGACGGCAGCGGCGAGGCGCGCATCACCATCAAACCGAGCACGGGAATACGCCGGCCCTACGTCGTCATCGGCGAGGTGTGGACGGTGGTGGGGGTGGCGAGCCAGTCGGAGAGCGGCTATCGCGTGTTGCCGCGGCGGGAGAGCGACCTGCAGCGCGGCGGTGCGGGCGCGGCCGGCCGCAGCGGGACGACCGCGCGCGGCGCCGGTGCGCAGCAAGCGGACGCGTCATGGAACCGCGCGCCCATCTACCTGCCTGTGACCGGCGCGGTGTTGCTGGTGCGGCCGCCCGTCCCAGGGAGTCTGCGGGAGGCGTGGCTCCAGGCCACGTGGCGGCCGCTGGGGCCATAAGTCCTCAGTTGGACGCCATCGTTACCGCGCCGCGGCGAAGCAATCGGTTGCGCCGCACCCCCCATAGTTTGACACCTTCTTTGTCCCCGGCTACACTGCAAGACGGCAGGTGGAACGTTCCCCGCTTCCCCTGCCGTCTCTTGTCCCGAATACTGCCGCTCGTGCTGCCGCTCTGGCCGGTCTCCGACCAAGCCAGCCACGCCATACTGCCGCTCTGGCCGGTCTCCGACCGAGCCAGCCACGCCATACTGCCGCTCGTGCTGCCGCTCTGGCCGGTCTCCGACCGAGCCAGCCACGTTTTCACAGCTCACGGCGCGCGTCTGGCATGACAAATCCGTGCGAACAAAAGCCAAACAGCCTGCATGTAATCCGCAGGCGCCAAGGAATTCCCAGTGCCTTCCGATGTAGCGAACCTGGCTGAGCCAGCCCCGGCTGTGCGCAGCAGGACCCCAACCTACGGTGTTTCCACCGAGGAATTGATCAGGCGTCATCAGGCCGGCCAACCGGCGGCCTTCGACGCGTTGTTCGAACGCTACAAAGATTATGTCTATCGCGTGGCCTACATGACCTTGCGCAACAGCGACGACGCCGAAGAGGCCACGCAGGAGACCTTTATGGATGTGCTGCGCGGTCTCAGGAGCTACGACGTGGACGGCCCGGCCCGCTTCGAGACCTGGGTCTACCGGGTGACGGTCAACCGCTGCAAGACGCGGCTGCGCAAGAAGCGCCTCCCCTCGGCCGACTGGGACGAGATGGAAGAACGCCTGGAGCGCATGCCGGTCGAGGCTGAACAGTCCGACGGCGCCATGATTGGCCACGTGGACGGCGACCCGGAAGGCCTGGCCCTGCGCCAGGAGGACAAAGTCCGCCTGTGGGCCGCGGTCAACCAACTGGGCGATGTCCACCGTGAGGTGGTCTTGATGCGCTATGGCCAGGAGTTTTCCTATGAGGAGATCGCGGAGACGCTGCAGATCAACATTGGCACCGTCAAATCCCGACTCTTCAATGCTCATAAGAAATTGCAGGAGATTCTGACGACGCAAGCACCCGACCTCGGTCGTCGCCGCTCGGTAGCCCATCTGCTGTTGCTGCTGGCGCTGTAGAGGATCTGGTCAGGATATCGGCCCCAGCGACTGAATTGTGAGGATAGATCAGGTCGTTGTCAACTCACCATGGCTCACATTGAACTGGATCTGCTGGCTTACCTGGACGGTGAGCTAAGCCCGACGGAGATTCAATCCGTCGAGGCGCATATCGCCGGCTGTCCGACCTGCGCCGCCGAGTTGGTGGAGCTGCAGCGGCTGCGGACAAAGCTGGGCGCCGTCGTGCCGGTGGTCTACGACTCGGTCCACCTGCCCGCGGCCGCCGAGACGCGCATCCGCCGCAGCTTGGAGGCCGAACGCGCCCGCCAAAGCCGCCAATCCAGCCCGCAGGCCGGCCTATGGGCCGGTCTGGCCGCGCTTTTCCGCCCGCTGAGCAAGGCCGCCATCCCCCTGGTGCTGGTCTTTTTCTTCGGCGCGGCGCTGAGCGCGGCCCGCCTGCCGGCGTCCGGCGACGTGCAACAGACGCTGGTGCTGGGCCAGGACACCCTCGCCCCCGGCAGCCAGGCCGCGCTGCGCGTGGTGGTCAACAACGCCGCCGACAACCAGCCTGTCGCCAACGCCAAGATCGATGTGCAGATGCGCCAGGCCGGTCTGGCGCGCACCCTGTTCAGCGGCGAAACCGACGCCACCGGCTCGGCGCCGGTGCAGTTCCAGGCGCCGGTTGATTGGCAGGGGGACGCGGAGCTGGTGGTGGCCACGGCCAGCGACCTGGGCCAGAACGAGATTGTCGCCCCCATTCAGTTGCAGCGCGCCTACCGGCTGTTGCTCAGCAGCGACAAGCCGGTCTATCAGCCGGGCGAGACCATTCACCTGCGCACCTTGGCCCTGGGCACGGTCGATGGCCTGCCCGCCTCCGGCGCGGTAACCCGCCTGGAGGTCTTCGATTCCACCGGCCGCCAACTGCTGTTGCAGGAGCAGCAGTCCTCGGAGTTCGGCATTGCCGCCACCGACCTGCCGCTGGCCATAGATGCGCCGCTGGGCCAGTACCAGTTGCGCGCCACTCTGGGCGACACCGTGTCAGAGCTCAGCGTCACCCTGGGGATGGCGCCGCTGCCTAGCTACTTGGTGGAAGTGCAGGCGGACGCGCCTTTCTACCTGCCCGGCGATCTGGTCAGCGGCCAGGTCCGCGCCGCCTATTTCTTCGGCCGGCCGGTGGCCGGGCAGCAGGTGACCGTGCGGCTGGCGGCCCAGCGCCTGGGCCAGGATCCTGCCGCGGGCGCCGAGCCGCTCTTCATGGAGGAGCAGAGCGGCGAGACCGACGCCGCGGGCAATTTCCCCTTCGAATTCCAGTTGCCTGAGCTGCCCGCCGACGCCTTCACCGCCGACAGCGTCATCGAGCTGAACCTGGAGGCCACGGTGGTGGACGCCGCCGGCGAAACCCAGTTCGGCTGGCAATCGCTCACCCTGGCCAATCAGCCGATTTTGATCGCCGTGACTCCGGAGGATGGCACGCTGCACACCGGCGTGGAGAACGTCCTCTACGTGTTGACCAGCTATCCCGATGGCCGACCTGCGGCGACGACGCTGGATGTGCAGATCGGCTCTGGCGCCCTGATCGAAGAAACGACCAACGAGTTTGGCCTGGCCGAAGTGCGCTACACGCCGCGCAGCGGCGCAGAGGGCGAGCGGACAGTGACAATCAGCGCTGCCGACGCCGAGGGCCTGACAGGCGTCGCCGCCGTCACGCTGCCCCTGGATGACCGCGTGCAGACCCTGCTGTTGCGCACCGATCGGGCGCTCTACCAAGTGGGCGACACCATGGCCGTGGAGGCCATCGCCACCGGCAGCGGGCCGGCCATCTTCCTGGACGTGATCAAGGGGGGCCAGACTCTGCTGACCCAGTCGGCGCTGGTGGAGGACGGCAAGGCCACGCTGGCCGTGGACCTGACCCCTGCCCTGGCCGGCGCGCTGGAGCTCAACGCCTACCAGATCACCGACAACGATCAGATCCTGCGCGACACGCGGGTGGCGCTGGTGGAGGAGGCCGAGGCCATCCAGGTGGAGCTGGCCACCGACCAGTCCCAATATCGCCCCGGCCAAGAGGCGCGCCTCAGCCTGCGCACCACAGCCGAGGAGGAAGGGGTGCAGACGGCCGTCGGGCTGGCTGTGGTCAACGAAGCGGTCTACGGCCTGCGCCAATACCAGCCCGGCTTCACCCGCGCCTATTTTCTGCTGGACCAGGCGCTGCCAGGCGTCGCAGGCGCCGATCTGGCCGCGCTGCAAGACGCACAGCAACTGACCGCCAAGGCCAGTTGGGCCAACTACGGCGGACGCGAATACAGCCTGACCGCCCAATCCACCGCTCAATCTGGCCTCGATGCGGCCAACGCGGCGCGCCAGCAGGCGTTCAGCCTGCTCAGCCTGGGCATCAGCCTGGCGCTGCTGCTGGCAGCGGTGTTGGTCACGGCCATCATCCTGATCGGACTGCGTCGCAGCGGCGTGTTGGGCCACGCCCTGGGCCGCCTGCTGCTGACGCTCATGGCGCTGGCGGTGATCGGCGCCGGTCTGATCTTCCTGACCCAGAGTGTGATCGATGGCCTGCCCGCGCGGGGGATCTGGCTCCTGCTGGCCCTGATCGGCGTGATCTGGCTGGTGTTGTGGGGCGCGTTGCTGGTTTACGGCTGGCGGCGCGGGGATCAGCGCATTCAATATGTGACGCTCTTGCTGCTGGCCTACCTGGCGCTGCTGGCGCTCTTGGCCTTCGCCGCCGGCGAAGGGGCGGAGGTGGCCGCGGCCTGGCTGGCGGCGTTGGCGCTGAGCTTCGGCGTGTTGCTGGCCGCCCTGCTGCTCTTCGGCTGGGGCCTGCGGCAAGAAGGCCAGAAGCGGGCGGGGCTGGGAGTTTTGGCGCTGGCGTTGTTGCTCATGCCGTTGGTGGTGGCCTTGAACGCGGCCGACTTCCGCGGCTCAGATGTGCTCCAGCGCGTGATGGGGCCGCCGGTGTATGGGCTGGGCCATGGCCTGCTGATCGCCTGCGCCGCGCCGCCCGCTCCGGTCAGTCAACAGCCGGCGGCGGCGGCCGACAGCGCGGCCCCGGCGGCCGCGCCCCAGCCTGAGGCGGATGCAGCCGCGCCGGCTGAGATGCAGGCTTTCGCCCTGCCAGCAGAGGAGTCCAGCGCCGAGAGCGCGCCTGAGGCGGCCGCACCCGAGGCCGCCGCGCCGATGGCAGCATCCGCTGAGACCAGCGATGCAACGGAATCCCAGGACGCCCTGCCGGAGACAGCCGCAGGCGAGGAAAGCGGCCTGGCCGAAGTCCCTGAGCTGAGTGAAATCACCGCCACACTGACGGCGGATCTGGACGCGCGGGTCGCACTGACCCCGGCGGTCGGGAGCGAGGCGCCGCAGGTGTTGGCCACCCTTCCTGTCAGCGCCCTCGCCAGCCCTGAGGAACTGGCCCTCGCCGCCAGCGTCGCCATCACCGAAACGTCGACGCCGACTGCTTCGCCCACGGCCACCCCCTCCAGGATCGCCGTCAGCGAGATCATCACCGGCACGCCGACGCCAACTGCTTCGCCCACGGCCACCCTCTCCAGTCGTGAAGCTGTGGTTGCCGCCCAGGTTCAAGGTGTGACAGCAACGCCTGAGCCCACAGCGACCTGGACGCCAACGCTGGCGCCGACCGCGACGCCGGAGCCCACGGACTCGCCAACGCCGGAGCCCACCGACACGCCAGAGCTGACGCCCGAACCCACCGACTCGCCGACGCCTGAGCCCACCGACACGCCGACGCCGGAACCCACGGCGACAGCAGAACCAGAGCAGGCAGTCTCGCTCACGCCGCTGACCGAGGCCACGGCTGAGCCCACAGTGGCAGCCCTGGCCGCGCCGGCCGCGGCCAAAGCCGCCGGCGCGGTCGAGATCCCGTTGGAGTCGCTGCCCATCATTCGCCAGCGCTTCCCCCAGACACTCTACTGGAACCCGGAGATCGTCACCGACGCCGCCGGCCGGCTGGCCGTCGCGATCCCCACCGGCGACGCCATCACCACCTGGCGCATCAACGCGCTGGCGGTGGATCGCAACGGCCGGCTGGGCAGCGCCAGCACGCCGCTGGTGGTCTTCCAGCCGCTCTTCCTGCGCTCGAACCTGCCGGGGCGAATGACTGTCGGCCAGCAGTTCGACGGGCAGATCCAGATCTTCAACTACAGCCGTGAGCCGCAACAGGTGCAGCTTTCGACGCAGGCCAGCGCCGGGCTGAGCGTGACCGTGGGCCAGACGGCGCTGACAGTGCCCGCCAACGACATGGTGATCCTCCCCGTCCGCGTCCAGGCCATCGGCGCCGGCCAGCAGACGATCCTGCTGACCCTGAGCGGCGCCGGCCTCCTGGACACGCAGCAGACGACCATTCTGGTGCAGTGATGCGTGACTCGTAACTCGTAACCCGTAATGCGTAACCCGGAATCGCGGTGGGCGATTCCGGGTTACGCATTACTCGTCACAAGTTACGCATTCCCAAAGACACCCCCCACCATTCCGGCTTACGCATTACTCATCACGCATTACGCATCCCCAAAAACACCCCCCACCATTCCGGCTTACGCATTACTCGTCACGCATTACGCATCCCAAAGACACCTCCCACCATTCCGGCTTACGCATTACTCGTCACGCATTACGCATCCCAAAGACACCTCCCACCAATCCGGGTTACGAGTTACGAGTTACGAGTTACGAGTCATCTTCAGCCAAAATTTAAGGTTTCCAGAGCGCATTTCGGGGAAGGTGAGTGAAAATGCCCAAGGCGACCGGTTTTCGCCGCTTTACTTACCATAAGCTACACGAAATTTGGGGTTGATTTAAGGTACGTGACATAACAAAACCCTTGCGTTGCCAGGGCGGGTCGTGCTACAATTTTCACGCAGGCGCAAAAAGCGCACCTGCCCATCCGATTGCAGACCCGGCGCCAGCGATGCGCCGCTGCAACGGTCAACCCAACAGTCCGACTCGCTGCTGGTCAGCGGGCCGGCTCGTGGAACCAAGGAGGTCACATCGTACCATGTCCACGAACAATAACCGTCAGGTCTCTCTGGTGATAGCCTTTATCACCGCATTGACCGCCCTTTTTTTTGCGATCACCAGTGTCAGCCTCGCCGCAGGCGGAGAGGACACAGATCGCCCTACCGTGTGCGTCGGCGGCTTCGTGATCAACCATCGGGAAAATCCGGTCGACGGCACACGCTTCGATCCACCCTTGACGATCCAGGCTGAGGGCGCCGAGTCGCCTGAACTGGCGCCGACGGTGGTTGTGTCGACCCCGGTCAACGCCGACGGCAGCTATTCGTTCACCGATCTGCCGGCTGGCCTGTACTACAACTTCACCTTGCAGTTGCCCCCTGACTGGGACAGCATCGTGCCGGCCGCGCCGCGCAACGGCGTTGCCGAGAGTGGCTATGCGCTGCTGAACGAGAAGGATGGCTGCTACAACGTGCTCTTCAAGATCCGCCGCTGGTTCGACGTGACGGTGCTGAAGTGGGAAGAGCTGCAGAACGGCGCGGTGCAGCCTGGCAAGGACTGGACCGTGACGGCCACGCCCCAGGGCGACCCCTGGGCGGTGAAGCGGACCGGCAAGACCGACGCCAGCGGCGGCGTGGTGTTGTCGCTCACCCCGGGCAAGTGGCTGATCGCCGAGACGCTCAAGAGCGGCTGGACGCCAGTGACCCCTGCCTCGGTGTACATCACGTTGGATCAGTATGCGCCTCCGGGCGCGGTGGATCCGGTGGTCTTCAAGAACCGAGAGCCGGTCTGCTACGCCAGCATCACGGTGGAGAAGAACGGCCTGGGCACCGACGCCAACGGCGGCCAGGTGTGGCTTGGCCCGCTGGCTGGCTGGCAGATCACCCTGAGCCGGCCGGA
>JAKQCW010000314.1 GCA_029558955.1 Chloroflexota bacterium | reverse complement strand
CGACGGGTGCGAACACGTTGATTGAGTAGGCCGCCGTATCGAAATCAACGTGTTCGCACCCGCCGGCGGGCCAAACGTTGGTTTCGATACGCCTCAGAAGGCTACTCAACCAACGTTTGGCCCGCCGGCTGAGCAGTTACGTCTGTTTGCAAGTTGCATTCGGTCTACGCGCCCTGGGCCTCGACGAATTCATCGGCCGGCACGGCGCGGCGCGCCTTGGCCGGGCTGCCCATGGCCAGAGTGGCGGGCGGGACGGGGCGGGAAACCACCGATCCGGCGGCCACGAAAGCCTCGGCGCCCACCTCCACGTTGGGCAGCAGGGTGACGTTGGCGCCGACGCGCGCGCCGCGGCGGATGACCGCGCCGCCGCGCTCGGCGAAGCGCCGCTGGGTGCGGCCCATGTAGTTGTCGTTGGTGGTCACCACACAGGGCGCGATGAAGCAGTCAGCTTCGATGGTGGTCCAAGCGGTGATGTAGGCGCCGGTCTGGATCTTGACGTTGGCGCCGATGCTGACCTCGTTTTCCACGGTGACATGCGTGCCCACGATGACGCGGTCGCCGATCTGCACCTGCTCGCGCACGAAGGTCAAATCGCCGATCAGACACTGGCGGCCGACCGTTGTGCCGGTGTAGACCACCGCGCCTGTGCCGATGCTGGTCTCATCGCCGATCAACAGCGGCGGCAGGGCCTTGGGAACTTTGACCGTGCTGGTGGGCGCGGGTCGGGGCTGGCGGCCCAGCACGGCGTGATCTTCGACGCGGCAGCCCGCGCCCAACTGCACGCCGGCGTGGATCACCGCGTGGTGTCCGACGCTGCACCCCGGCCCCAGCCGCGCGCCGGCCTCGATCACCACGCCGTAGCCCAGCGTGCAGCCATCGCCGATCTCAGCGTCGGGATGGATCCAGCGGCCGGCGAAAGTCGACTCATTTGTCATATCATCACCTCGAACAGAGATCACGGGCACGGTCGGCCCCTGCCGGGACGCCGCGCCCAGATCGGCCTGAGCAGGGGTTCTGCTCAGTTTCTCTCAGTTTATCTCGGTTTCCCTCAGCTTCCTGCCAACGCCATCGGCTCCCCGCCCCGCTCCAGCGAGCGCTGCCCGGCCTCCAGCACCCGCAGCACCTGCACGCCGTTGCGGCCATCGCTCAGCGGGGTCTGGCCGTTGACGATGCAGTCGATGAAGTGCTGGCATTCCAGGCGCAGCGGCTCGCGCATGTCGATGCGGGGGATGGAGATGTCGCCGAAGCGCAGGCTGAGGGAATCGCCGTAGCTGTCGTAGGCCGGCCGCTGCACGCCCTTGTCGTAGATGCGCAGCTTTTCGGTGCTGTCCACGTCATCGAAGACGGCCATCTTCTGGCTGCCCACCACGGTGATGCGCCGCACCTTGTGGGGGTCCAGCCAGCTCACGTGGACATGGGCCGCGCGGCCGCTGGCGAAGCGCAGGGTCAGGAAGACGGTGTCGGGAATGCCGGGCTGCAAGTAGGTCAGGCCCTGGGCGGCCACAGCCTCCGGCTCCTCACCCAGCAGATAGAGCGCCACGGAGATGTCGTGCGGCGCCAGGCTCCACATGGCGTTCTCGCTGCGCCGCACCTGGCCCAGGTTCAGCCGGCTGGCGTAGAGGTAGTAGACCTCGCCCAGCTCGCCGCTGTCCACCATCTGCTTGAGCCGCGCCACGGCCGGGTGGTACATCAGCAGGTGGCCGACCATCAGCACGCGGCCGCGTTCCTCGGCCAGCGCGACCAGCTCCTCAGCCTCGGCCACGGCCAGCGCGATGGGCTTCTCCACGAACACATGGCGGCCGCTCAGCAGCGCGGCCTTGGCCAGCTTGTAATGGGCCGGCGTCGGAGTGGTCACGATCACCCCCTCGACATCGGCATCGCCCAGCAGCGCGTCGTAGTCGCCGGTGATGGCCATGCCGGGATAAAGGCTGGCCGCCCGCCGCAGCGCGGCTTCATCCAGGTCACAGCAGACCTTGACCCGCGCCTGCGCCAGGCCGTTGAAGTTTCTCAGCAGGTTCGGGCCCCAATAGCCCAAGCCAACCTGTCCCAAAGTTACCATGCTGCCATCCTTGTCTGTGTGTTTGCTCGTCTACTGCTCCAACAACATCTGCACCCGCGCCGCCACCATGTCCAGCGCCACGGTGTTGTGGCCCCCTTCGGGGATGATGACGTGGGCATAGCGTTTGCTGGGCTCCACGAATTCCAGGTGCATGGGCCGCACCGTGGTCATATACTGCTCGATGACCGAATCCAGTGAACGGCCGCGATCCTTCATATCCCGCTCCAGGCGGCGCATGAAACGAATGTCGACGTCGGCGTCCACGAAGATCTTGACGTCGAACAGCTCGCGCAGCGCCGGCTCGGCAAAGATCAGAATCCCCTCCACCAGGATCACCGGCTCCGGATTGACCAGCCGCGTCTCGGCCGGTCGGGTGTGGGTGCGGAAATCATAGGTGGGAATCTGAACCGGCCGGCCGCTGCGCAGGATCTTCAGGTGCTCCACCAGGAGCGGCGTCTCCAGCGAGTCAGGATGGTCGAAATTGAGCCGGGCGCGCTCCTCGAAGGGCAGGTTGGAGGCGTCGTAGTAGTACGAATCGTGTTGAATCAAGGCGATCCGGTTCCAGCCGACCTTCTCCAGGATGGCGAAGGCCACGGTGGTCTTGCCGGAGCCGGTGCCGCCGGCCACGCCGATGATGATGGGACGCGAGGGTGTCATGGGCTGACTCTCCTTGCTGAGGGGCGATCTTCCCGGCTGTAGGTGGCGCTCCAGGCCGCCAGCCACTGGGCAGCCTGCCGCCAGAAGGCCGTGCTCTCCAGGCGGGCAGTCACCTGCACCCCGGCGCGCTGGCGTTGAACGGTCAGCGCCAGCCGGCCAGCCGGCCGGCCCAGGGCCAACAGGGCCGCGGCCAGCGCCAACCCGCCGCCGGCGATGCTCAGCGCCAGGCCGGGGTTGCGACTGGCCTCCGCCGTGATGAAGCTGCCGGCGGTCAGAGTGTACACCACGTTGTCGATGACCAGGTCGGCGCCGTCCTGGATGAACTGGTTGGCGATGGGGGTCTGTTGGTCGGGCGGAAAGGCCTGCACCAAGAAGGTCGGGCCGCTGAAACCGCGCTCAGGCAGCGCCGGAAAGGCGACCACGCTGAAGACCAACTGGCTGGTCGGGGCCATGAAAAGCCGCTCAGCGCGCGGCTGGTCGAAGACCAGGGTCAACGATTGCTGCGGCGGGCCGGAGCGATCCACCGGCTGCAGCGAAATGGCGTTGCCCCCGGCATCGCGCGCGCTGACGTTCAACGCCTGGCCTTCGCCGGTGCGACGCACCAGGATGCCCGCGGCATAGGCCGCGTCCAGGAAGGAGAAGCTCCGCTCCCGGGCCGGCTGGCCATCGCGCTGCACCACCACCCGACCGACGCTCTCGCCCACCGGCGCGGGCGACGCGGCCAGCACGATCTTGTCGTCCTGGCTGAGGCGCACCGGCTGCCCTGGGGCCAGAATCAGGTCCACCTCGCGCCAGCCGGCCTGCTGGCCCAGCCACAGCCCGGCCAGCGCGATCAGCAGGCCGAGGTAGAAGAGCGGCGTGGCCAGCACGCCCCAGACGCTGCGTTCGGCGACCAGATGCAGGGCGTTGCCATCGGCCGCGCTGACGACCCGCCACCCTTCGCTGTGCAGATCCTCGGCCAGCTCCGCGGCTGTCGCCTCGACCTCGCCCTCCAGGCTGATCTCGGCGTGCAGCGGCCAGCGCTGCGCGGCGTGGGCCGTTGCGCTGGGGTCCACCCGTCGCAGCCGTTGCCAGGCGCCCTGAACAGCCAGCCCCAGCCGCAGCAGCAGGATGAAAGCCAGCAGCCCCAGCAGGGCCAGCAGCCAGGGGCTGTGGCGCAGGTCGAACAGGCCGGCCCCTTGCAGCAGGGCGCCCAAGCTGCCGTAGCGGCTGGCGGTCTCGGCCAGCCAGCGTTCGGCGCTCAGTTGCGCGCTGGCGGGCGGCGCCTGGGGCAGCAACAGAGCCAGCAGCAGCGCCAGCGCGGTCAGGCCAAGCACCACGGCCAGCAGCCGATCGCTGGCCGCCAGGCGATAAAGCCGATCGACCGGATGAGGAGCTGGCGCAGCAGGGGGGATCTGGGCAGTCACGGGAGGTCAGTCTCAGACTGGGACAGTGGCCGGGCGCAAAGGCCGGCTAGAGCGGGCTCTTGACGCCAAGAAGCGGGCAAGCAAAAGCCCCAACCGCCAGCGGCTGGGGCTTGTCGAGATACAAGGAGCCACCCGTCGGAATCGAACCGACGACCGGCGCGTTACGAATGCGCTGCTCTACCGGCTGAGCTAGGGTGGCACAGCGCCGGGTCATTGCCCGACGGCCAGCATTATAGCGCAGGCAGGCCCTAATGCCAAATGAGACATCCATGCGCTGAGCGCACAACCGTTGATGAGAACGGCGGGCTCGGTCGGGAGACCGGCCCGAGCGGTGATTTTCAAATGAGACTGGCGCTGCTACACACGGGTCACATAGGCGCTGCTGCGGGTGTCGACGCGAATCATGTCGCCCACATTGACGAAGAGCGGCACCTGCACCTTGAGGCCGGTCTCCAGCTCCGCGGTCTTGGTCGCGCCGGTGGCCGTGTCGCCGGCAAAGCCCGGCTCGGTGTAGGTGACTTCCATGTCCACGGTGGTGGGCAGCTCGATGTCGATGGGCTTGCCCTCGTAGCTGACGACCTCCAGGGTCATCTCCGGCTTGAGGAAATTGACGGCATCGCCCAGCACGTCAGCCGTCAGCATGGGCTGGTCGTAGGTCTCCAGGTCCATGAAGGTGTACATGTCATCTTCGTGGTAGAGATACTGAACGGTGGCATGGTCCAGGCGGATATCCTGGACGCGGTTGCCGGAGGGGAAGGTGCGGTCGATGGTTGCGCCGCTGCGCAGGTCGCGCGCCTTGATGCGGATGGTCGCGCCGCCGCGGCCGGTCTTGATGTGCTCATACTGCAAGACGCGGTAGATGTTGCCCTCGAACTCGAATGTAACGCCTTTGCGCAAATCCTGAACGCCGATCATAAGTGTTTGTCTCCTGGTGCCTGTTTTGGGGTCGAAAAATAGCGACGCGCTGGTCGCGCGCCGCAATAGCAGGGGCATTATACGTTTGGGGCTGGTCAGCGTCAAGTTTATGGCGGGAGCCGCGGCAGGGAACCATGCCAACGCCAGGCCAGGAGAGCGGCGCCTGTTTGGCGACAACCCGCCGGTGGTGTACAATAGCCGGCAGTTCAACGACCTACCAACGATCAGATCAGACGAGGGACATGGCAAATCATCCGCTTCCATCCAACGGCGCAGCAAACCTCGGCTTCGAGGCGGACCTCTGGCGCGCGGCCGATGCGCTGCGCTCCAACATGGACGCGGCCGAGTACAAGCATGTGGTGCTGGGCCTGATCTTCCTCAAATACATCTCCGATGTCTTCGAGGAGAAACACCGCGACCTGGCCGCGCGCCAGGAGAGCGACTACACCGACCCCGAAGACCCGGACGAGTACCGGGCGGTCAACATCTTCTGGGTGCCGCCCGAAGCGCGCTGGTCGGCCCTGCTGGCCAATGCCAGGCAGCCGATCATCGGCAAGCTGGTGGACGAGGCCATGCTGGCCATCGAGCGCGACAACCCGACCCTCAAAGGGGTGCTGCCCAAGGACTATGCCCATCCCCGGCTGGACAAGCAACGCCTGGGCCAGTTGATCGACCTGGTGGGCAACATCGGCCTGGGCGACAAGGAGAACCGTTCCAAGGATATTCTGGGCCGCGTTTACGAGTATTTCCTGTCGCAGTTCGCCAGCGCCGAGGGCAAAAAGGGGGGCCAGTTCTACACCCCGCGCAGCATCGTGCAACTGTTGGTCGAGATGCTGGCCCCGTACCGCGGCCGCGTCTACGATCCCTGCTGCGGCTCCGGCGGCATGTTCGTCCAGTCGGAGAAGTTCGTGGAGGCCCACGGCGGGCGGGTGGGGGACATCAGCATCTACGGCCAGGAGTCGAATCACACCACCTGGCGGCTGGCCAAGATGAACCTGGCGATCCGCGGCATCGAGGGCAACCTGGGCAAGGAGCACGCCGACAGCTTCCACCGGGACCTGCACCCCGACCTGCGCGCCGATTTCGTGCTGGCCAATCCCCCCTTCAACGACAGCGACTGGCGCGGCGGCCTGCTGCGGGATGACCGGCGCTGGCAGTACGGCGTCCCGCCGGCCTCCAACGCCAACTATGCCTGGGTGCAGCACTTCATCTATCACCTGGCGCCCAGCGGCAGGGCCGGCTTTGTGCTGGCCAACGGCTCCATGTCTTCCAACCAGTCGGGGGAAGGGGAGATCCGCAAGGCCATCGTGGAGGCCGATCTGGTGGACTGCATGGTGGCCCTGCCCGGCCAGCTTTTCTACTCGACGCAGATCCCGGTCTGCCTCTGGTTCATCGCCCGCGACAAGCGCAATCATCGGCTGCGCGACCGGCGCGGCGAGGTGCTTTTCATCGACGCGCGCGGCCTGGGGACCATGATCGACCGCACCCACCGCGAGTTGAGCGACGACGACATCGGCCAGATCGCCGGGACCTACCACGCCTGGCGCGGCGACGGGGACAGCGCGGCAAGCTATGCCGACATCCCCGGCTTCTGCAAGGCCGCCACGCTGGAGGAGATACGCCAGCACGGCCACATCCTGACGCCGGGGCGCTACGTGGGCGCGGCCCAGGTGGAGGAGGAGGGCGAGCCGTTCGAGGAGAAGATGGCGCGGCTGGTGGAGCAACTGCGGGAGCAGCAGGTGGAAAGCAGACGGCTGGATGCGCTGATCTGGGCGAATCTGGCGGCAATCGGCTTTGGCGAGTGACGCTTTGATTATTAAACGGTGCGCTCATCTGCACGAACCCGAAGGAGATCGGCTATGGCCTATCGCAACAATGAACCCTACAACGACTTGCCGCCTCTGCCGCCGCGGGCGGTCATCGAGACCACGCCTGTGTTGCGGCGTTGCATTGCGGCCAGCCGCGCCCTGGCTGAGTTGAAGGGCGCGGGCAAGCTGATCCCCAACCAAGCCATATTGATCAACTCGATCCCGCTGCAAGAGGCAAAGCTGAGCTCGGAGATCGAGAACATCGTCACCACCCAGGACGAGCTGTTCCGCGCCGCGGCCGAAGACCCTGGGCGTGTGGATGCCGCGACGCGCGAGGTGCTGCGCTATCGGACGGCGCTGCGGCATGGCTATGGCGCTGTACAGAGTCGCCCCATCGACATCGATCTGATGATCGAGTTGTGCAGCGTGCTGCACGACGAAGACGTTGCCCTGCGCGATGAGGAGCGGGTATTGATCGAAGATGTGGCCAACCGCGCGGTGGTTTATACGCCGCCGCGCGGCCGGGGGGTGATCGTGACGCTGTTGCAGAACCTGGCGACGTTCCTGCACGAGCCGGACGGCCTGGATCCCCTGTTGAAGATGGCAGTGGCCCACTACCAGTTCGAGGCCATTCACCCGTTTGTCGACGGCAACGGTCGCACCGGGCGTATCCTCAATCTGTTGGTCCTGGTGCAGAGCGGGCTGCTGGAGATACCGGTGCTCTACCTGAGCCGTTACATCATCCAGCACAAGGCGGAGTACTATCGCCGGCTGCGGGCTGTCACCGAGCAGGGAGACTGGGAGGGATGGCTGCTCTTCATGCTGGCCGCGGTGGAGGAGACGGCGCTTTGGACGACGGGGCGAGTGCTGGCGATTCGCGAGCTGTTCGAGGCGACAACTGCCCGTTGCCGGCAAGAACTGCCCTATCGAGTCTACTCGAAGGAACTGATGGAACTGATATTTGCCCAGCCCTACGTGCGCATCCAGAACGTGATCGATGCAGGCCTGGCAAAGAGGGACGCGGCCTCAGCCTACCTGCGGGAGCTGGAGCGCATCGGCGTGCTGCAGTCGGAGAAGCGCGGGCGTGAGGTGCTGTACCGGCATCTGGCGCTGTTGGAGGTGCTGAGCGCATGACGGCCGATCACGACCGTAGACATATGCCGGCAAAACGTGTGTTTCGTCGGCATATCGAGACAACATGCCGATTTTGTCGGCATATTGTGCTGCGAGACTCTCGTGCGCGTGGTAATACCAACCTGAAGGAGATCGGCTATGGCTGGTGAGTGGACGGCCGCACTCCTTGGAGAAGTTTGCAGGGAAATCTATCGCTATCCATCCTTCTATGGGATGGAAAGATACCATGATGGTGTGCCTGTTGTTCGTGGCGAACATCTTCTCCCGAGCGGTCGGATTTCCACGGATTGGTCCGATTACTGGTTTGTTTCAGAAGAGTATTCGCATCGTTTTCCGAAGACGCAACTAGAGCTGTTTGATGTTGTGATGTCTGTACGGGGAAGTATCGGTACCTTTGCGAAAGTAGGATCAGCACACGTAGGAGCACAGATTTCACCAAACCTGATCCGCCTATCTCCAGATCCAGAACGGGTCTTCCCTGCATTTTTCTACTACGCCCTTAGAGGCTCGGCAGCAACAGCATTCATTAGCTCAACAAGCAGTTCATCGGCCGTACCAGCAATTAGAGCGGCTGATATCAAGCTCGCCACAATTCCCGTTCCTCCTCTATCCCAACAACGCGCCATCGCCCACATCCTCGGCACGCTGGACGACAAGATCGAGCTCAACCGGCGCATGAACGAGACGCTGGAGGGCATGGCGCGGGCCCTCTTCAAGAGCTGGTTCGTGGACTTCGACCCGGTGCGCGCCAAGCTTGCCCTGGGAGGAGTCGAAGGGATGCACGGCGAGCAACCGGCCGGCCTCGCCCCCCAGATCGCCGCGCTGTTTCCTGATGAGCTGGTGGAGACGGAGTTGGGGTTGGCGCCGAGGGGGTGGGAGGTTGAAACAATCGCTGATCTTGCTGAAGTGTCTAGTGGCAAAAGACCTAACGCCCGATATCAACAGCCTTCAGAAATCGCACGTATTCCACTGTGGGGCGGGAATGGCCCGATGGCTTTTGTACCTAAGTCGCTCATTGACTACCCAATTCTGTTAACAGGGCGGGTTGGCACTCTTGGATCAGTGTTTCGAATCACCGAACCATGCTGGCCTTCCGATAACACGCTGATAATTCGTGCATCTCGGAAGGAGTCATTCGAATACCTGTTCTTTTGGTTAAGAACGCTGAACTTCTCCTCACTGAACAGGGGATCAACTCAACCGCTTCTGACACAGACTGACCTGAAGGCACAATCTGCGTTGGTACCATCTGAAGGGATCCTCGATTGTTTCCATGCGCTTACCAAGGGCACGTTTCTTCGAATGGACTCGGCCATTGCAGAAATTCATTCGCTCACTTCTCTCCGCGACACGCTGCTGCCCAGGCTCATCTCCGGCGAGCTGCGGGTGGCCGATGCAGAGCGGATTGTGGGGAGGAGTGTCTGATGGCTGAACAGAACCGCGGCAAGCCGCCGACTCCCCCTCCAGGGCCGCCGCCGGAGCCGCTGATCCCCAAACATGGCGGCTACCGCAACCTGAAGAGCTTCCAGTTGGCGCAGTTGGTCTACGACGTGACGGTGCGCTTCTGCGATCGCTACATCGACAAGCGCAGCCGCACCCATGACCAGATGGTCCAGGCCGCGCGCAGCGGCGTCCAGAACATCGCCGAGGGCAGCCAAGCCTCGGGCACGTCGAAGAAGATGGAGCTGAAGCTGACCAACGTAGCGCGGGCCAGTCTGGAGGAGTTGAAATTGGACTATGAGGATTTTTTGCGGCAACGGGGGCATGAGATGTGGGGCCCAGATCATCCGGCGCTCAAACGATTCAAGGCAAAGAGATGCTCGACGGTGAATGAAGTCAGGGACTGGGTGAATGAGGAACGGCGCCTGGCCCAGATCGACGCAGACAACTCCGGACGAACACGGACAGACAAGGACGAGGCAGAGTCCTCGCAGGGCAGTGACAGTCCGTATGTGTCCGTGCCATCGTCCGTGTTTGTGGCCAACGGAGCGCTATCTCTCTTGAATCTGACCTGCTATCTCCTAGACCGCCAAATCGCCGCCCAAGCCGCTGCCTTCGAGCGTGAAGGCGGTTTCACCGAGCGTCTTTACCGGGTTCGTCAAGACAGGAAACGTGGCCGATGACCCAAACATTCACCGAATCCACCGTCGAAGAGGCCGCCCTCGTCTGGCTCGAAGCCCAAGCGCATCTCCGGCAAGCTGCGGGTGGCCGATGTGGAGCGGATCGCTGAAGAGGAGACAGGATGACTACCATGCTTGGCGGCGAAATCGTCGTCTACGAGGCGTCGGACGGCGCGGTTCAGGTCGCGGTGCGGCTCGAACAGGATACGGTATGGCTCTCGCTGGCTCAAATCGCCGACCTGTTTGATCGCGACAAATCCGTGATCTCCAGGCACTTGCGCAACGTCTTCACATCAGGAGAGCTCGAGCGGGAAGCAACTGTTGCAAAATATGCAACAGTTCAACAAGAAGGCGATCGAGAAGTTATCCGAGAGATTGAGTATTTCAATCTGGATGCGATTCTCTCGGTCGGCTATCGCGTGAACTCCAAACGCGGCACGCAATTCCGCATCTGGGCCACACGCACACTGCGGGAGCACCTCCTGGCCGGCTTCACGCTCAACGAACGCCGGCTGGCCGAACGTGGCCTGGGCGAGATGGAGCAGGCCGTCGCGTTGCTGGCACAGACGCTTTCAGCCCACGCCCTGGTTACTGATGAGGGCCAGGCGGTGCTCCAGGTAATCCAGCGCTACGCCCGGTCATGGCGCTGGCTCATCGAATACGATGAGGATCGCCTGGCGCAGACGCCAGCTCAACCTGTGACACCGGGAACCCTGCTTGGCCTCGACGAAGCACACATCGCAATCGCAGCGCTGCGCAGCGCTCTTCTGGCGCGCGGCGAAGCCAGTCCGCTCTTCGGTCAGGAACGCGGCCGCGCACTGGCGGGTATCCTGGGCGCTATCGAGCAAACCTTCGATGGCACATTGCTCTACCCAAGCGCACAGGAGCAAGCCGCGCATCTGCTGTACTTTCTGGTCAAGGATCATCCCTTCGTCGACGGCAACAAACGCATCGGCGCGTTGCTCTTCCTCGAATATCTCAGGCGCAACGATCTGCTGCTCGACGCTAACGCCCGGCCACGACTGGCCGACAGCGCGGTTGTGGCCCTGACGCTGTTGATTGCCGAGAGCCAGCCGAGACACAAAGACCTCATCATCCGCCTGGTACTCAACCTTCTCGAAGACGAAGACCGATGACCCAAACATTCACCGAATCCACCGTCGAAGAGGCCGCCCTCATCTGGCTCGAAGCCCAGGGCTATGCCATCCTGCATGGCCCCGACATCGCGCCCGATGGTCCCGCGGCCGAGCGCGCTGACTACGGCCAGGTGTTCCTGGAAGAACGGCTGCGCCAGGCCTTGCAGCGGCTCAACCCCCACGCCCCAACTGCCGCGCTGGACGAGGCCCTGCGCCGCCTGACCACGGTCGACTCACCTTCCCTGATCGTCAGCAACCACCTGTTGCACCGCTACCTGGTGGAGGGTGTGCCGGTCGAATACCAGCGCGACGACGGCTCCTTTCGCGGCGACCTGATCCGCGTGCTGGACTACGACAAGCCGCAGAACAACGAGTTCCTGGCCGTCAACCAGTTCACCGTGGTCGAGAACCGGCGCGAGCGGCGGGCCGACATCGTGCTCTTCGTCAACGGCCTGCCCCTGGCGGTCATCGAACTGAAGAACGCGGCCGACGCCAACGCCGACATCTGGAAGGCCTTCAACCAGCTCCAGACCTACAAGCAGCAGATCCCCGGCCTCTTCATCGCCAACGCCGTGCTACTGATCTCCGACGGCGTGCAGGCGCGCATCGGCACCCTGACCGCCGGCCGCGAGTGGTTTCTGCCCTGGCGCACCGTCACCGGCGAAGAACTGGCCCCGGCCACGCTGGCGCAACTCCAGGTGGTGCTGGAGGGCGTCTTTGACCCGCGGCGCTTCCTGGACCTGATCCGCCACTTCATCGTCTTCGAGGATATGGGCGGCGGCGTGCTGGTCAAGAAGATGGCCGGCTATCACCAGTTCCACGCCGTCAACTTGGCCGTCCAGGAGACCGTGCGCGCCTGCGCGCCGGCCGTGGAGCCGTTGCGCCTGGGCGAAGAACGCGGCGTCTACCGCACGCGCGCTGACCGCGACGCCCAACCCGGCGACCGCCGCGTCGGCGTGATCTGGCATACCCAGGGCTCCGGCAAGAGCCTGACCATGGCCTTCTACGCCGGGCAGGTGGTGCTGCACCCCGCCATGGCCAACCCGACGCTGGTGGTCATCACCGACCGCAACGACCTGGACGACCAGCTTTTCGGCGTCTTTGCCCGCTGCCATGAGCTGCTGCGTCAGTATCCGGTGCAGGCCCAGAGCCGCGCCCACCTGCGCGAGCTGCTGCGCACCGCCGCGGGCGGCGTGATCTTCACCACGGTGCAGAAATTCTTTCCCGTCGCCGGCCAGGACGAGGAGCCTTTGTCGCCGCGGCGCAACATCGTGGTCATCGCCGACGAAGCCCATCGCAGCCAGTACGATTTCGTGGACGGCTTCGCCCGTCACATGCGCGATGCCCTGCCCAACGCCTCCTTCATCGCCTTCACCGGCACGCCCATCGAGCTCAGCGACCGCAACACGCGCGCCGTCTTCGGCGACTACATCAGCGTCTACGACATTCAGCAGGCGGTCTACGACGGCGCCACCGTGCCCATCTACTACGAGAGCCGGCTGGCCAGGCTTGAACTGGACGCCGCCCAGCGCCCGAAGCTGGACCAGGAGTTCGAGGAAGCCACCGAGGGCGAGGAGGTCGAGCACAAGGAGCGCCTCAAATCAAAATGGGCGCAGCTCGAGGCGATAGTTGGCGCGCAAAAACGGGTGGCGCTGATCGCCGCAGATCTGGTGGCACACTTCGAGCGGCGCCTGGAGGCCATGGAGGGCAAGGCGATGGTGGTCTGCATGAGCCGGCGCATCTGCGTCGATCTCTATGACGCCATCGTCGCCCTGCGCCCCGACTGGCATCACCCCGACGACGACGCCGGCCTGATCAAGGTCATCATGACCGGCTCAGCTTCGGACCCGGTGGAGTGGCAGCCGCACATCCGCAACAAAGCCGGCCGCGAGGAGTTGGCCCGCCGCTTCAAGGACCCTGCCGATCCCTTCAAGATCGTCATCGTGCGCGACATGTGGCTGACCGGCTTCGACGCGCCCTCGCTGCACACCATGTACGCCGACAAGCCCATGCGCAGCCACGGGCTGATGCAGGCCATCGCGCGCGTCAATCGGGTTTTCAAAGACAAGCCGGGCGGGCTGGTGGTGGACTATCTGGGGCTGGCCGACGAGCTGCGCCAGGCGATGGCTGTCTACACCGAGAGCGGCGGCGCGGGCCAGACCGCCATCGATCAGGCCGAAGCCATCGCCGTCATGCTGGAGAAATACGACATCTGCTGCGGCATCTTCCACGGCTTCGACCGCTCGGCCTGGTTCTCCGCCAGCCCGCCGGCGCGCCTGGCGCTGCTCCCCGCGGCTCAGGAACATGTGCTGGCCCAGGCAGAGGGCAAGAACCGGCTTGTGCAGGCGGTGGCGGAGCTCTCCAAGGCCTTCGCCCTGGCTGTGCCCAGCGACGAGGCCCTGGCCCGCCGCGACGATGTGGCCTTCTTCCAGGCCGTCAAGGCCGCGCTGACCAAGACAGCGGCCGTCGAGCGGGCCAGCGACTACGATCTGGACCACGCCATCCGCCAGATCGTGTCGCGCGCCGTGGCCTCGGGCGAGGTCGTGGATATCTTCGCCGCGGCCGGCCTGCAGCGGCCAGACATCTCGATCCTCTCCGACGAGTTTTTGGCCGAAGTGCGCGGCATGCCGCAGCGCAACCTGGCGGTGGAGACGCTGCGCAAGCTGCTGCAAGACGAGATCAAGACGCGCGGCCAGCGCAACATCGTCCAGGCGCGCTCCTTTGCCGCGCTGTTGGAGAGCGCCATCGCACGCTACCAGAACCGGGCCATCGAGACGGCCGCGGTCATCGAAGAGCTGATCGCGCTGGCCAAGGAGATGCACGCGGCCAGTCAACGCGGCGAGGCGCTGGGGTTGACGGAGGAAGAGATTGCCTTCTACGACGCCCTGGAGGTCAACGACAGCGCCGTCAAGCTCCTGGGCGACGAGACGCTGGCCGCGATTGCCCAGGAGCTGGCCCGCGCCGTGCGCAACAACGTCACCATCGACTGGACGCTGCGCGAGAACGTGCGCGCCAAGCTGCGGGTGATGGTCAAGGGGATCCTGCGGCGCCATGGCTATCCCCCCGACAAGCAGGAAAAGGCGACACAGACGGTGCTGGAGCAGGCCGAGGTGCTGGCCCGGGAGTGGACGGCGGAATAGCCCGCAGGGCTTCCCCCTGTAATCCCAGCACCAACGCCCAACGTGGGTCGAGGAGGTTCTGGCGGTTCAACCCGCACAGCCGGCGCGCTGCTATGCCAGCCACCCTTTGGCCGCGCCGGCCAGTGATGCCAGCGGCGCCTTCTGCATCGTGCAGTCAGGCAGCGATTCCAGGAAGAGCTGGCCGTAGCGCTTGGTGATCACCCGGTTGTCCAGTATCACGCAAACGCCGCGATCCTGGCGACTGCGGATCAGCCGGCCAAAGCCCTGACGGAAGCGCAGAATGGCGTCAGGCACCGAGTAGTTGTAGAAGGCGTCGTCGAAGGTCTCGGCGCGCGCGGCCACCACCGGATCGTTGGGCACGGCAAAGGGGAGCCGCACCAGCACCAGCCCGCTCAGCGCCGCGCCCACCACATCTACCCCCTCCCAGAAGCTGCGCGTGCCCAACAAGAGCGAGCGCGGGGTGTTGCGGAAATTCTCCAGCAACTGGCGCCGGCTGCCGCCGCTGCCCTGCTGAAAGAGGGTGATGCCGGCCGCGGCCAGCCCCGGACCAAGGGCCTCGGCCGTCTGGCGCAGTTGCTGGTTGGCGGTGAACAGGGCCATGGTGCGGCCATCCAGCGTGCGCGCCAGCAGATCGATGGCCTGCTCCACCTGGCGCTGGAAGGTGGGGCCGTTGGGGTCGGAGATGTCGGTGGGCACGAAGACCAGAGTCGACGCCTGATAGTCGAAGGGGCTGCTGACCGCGAGGGTGTGCGCCTCGCGCGCGTGCAGCCGCTCCTGAATGTAGCTGTAGCTGCCGGCCGTGCGCAGCGTGGCCGAGGTCAGCACCACCATGTCCTTGGCCATGAACAGGTGCTGCTCCACCAGCGGCCCCACGTGCAGCGGCGCCATGTGCAGCGACAGTGTTCGTTCGTTGCCGCTGACCTCAGCCCAGTAGATGCCGTTGTCGTCGGGCTGGCCGATGGCCGCGTGCATCTGGCTGTAGGCCTCGCTGAACTGGCCGGCCAGGCTGGTCATGTCGGCCGTCACGTCGTCCAGGCCAGGCGCGCCGCTTTCGTTCAGCTCGCCCAGCCCCTGGCTGAGACTCTCCAGCGCCTGTGCCAGCTCGTAAAGCGGGCCGGAGACCGTGTCCCAGGCGATTTCCACCTGGGTGTAGCCGGGCTGGCTGCGCACCTTGCGGTCCAGGCGCACCCGCAGGCCATAGGGCCCCACCGTGGCCTGGTCGGCCAGCAGGAACTCGCCCAGCACGGCGAAAAACTGGCGCAGCAGGTCGCGCACATGCTCGACGCCGCGCTGAGCCAGCAGAATCTGACGATCCAGCGTCTGCTTGTGGCTGGGCGACAGCCCGACCTTCTCCACGCGCCGGCGCACGTCGTACAGAAGGCCGCTGCGGCCCTCGCCCCCCTCAGGGTAGACGTCGTTCAACATCCGCTCCAGCATCGGCTGGGTGGCGTCGTAGCCCAGTTGCCGCGTGGTGGCGTCCTCCAGGTGATGCGCCTCGTCCACGATCAGGTGACGGTATTCGGGCAGCACCCGGTTGCCCGCGGCCACGTCGGAGAGCAGCAGGGCATGGTTGGCGATCAGCAGGTGGGCGCTGTCGGCCTGGCGGCGGTTGTGGTAGAAGAAACAGCGAACCCCCTGGCCGGTCTCGCAGCGCTCCGGGGTGCAACTGCCGCTCTCCGCGGCCAGCCGCGCCCAGACCGCCTCCTCGCGCCCGCCCCAGAGGAAGATCTCAGCCCGGTCGCCGGTGGTGGTGCGCGCCAGCCAGACCAGCACCCTGGACAGCACCCGCAGCTCATCGTCGCTCAGGTCGGCGCGGCTGCGCATGATATCCAGGCGCCGCAGGCAGAGGTAATTGCTGCGCCCCTTGACCAGCGCGACCCGCAGGCCGCTGGCCTGATGGGCGAACTGCTGGAAACGGCTGTCGCCCTCGGCTGGCTGGTCCTGCATCTGCCGAAAAAGCGCCAGCAGGTCGGGCAGATCCTTGGTGTAGAGCTGGTCTTGCAGGTTGATGGTGTTGGTGCTGACCACCACCCGGCTGCGGTTTTGAATCGACCAGGCGATGGCCGGCAGCAGATAGGCCAGGCTCTTGCCGGTGCCGGTGCCAGCCTCGATCAGCAGGTGATCGCTGTTGTTGAAGGCGTCGCCCACGGCGCGCAGCATCTCCACCTGCGGCTCGCGGTGCTCATAGCCGGGCAGCGCCTGCGCCAGCGGGCCATCAGGCTCCAGAAACGCGGCCAGCAGGTCCACGTCGATGGGGATTGGCTGCTCGACCGGCGTCAATTCAGGCTCGAATCGAAGGGAAGCGCGCAGTTCCGGGTTGAGCAGCGGCTCCAGCCCGCCGGCCTCCAGCGCCTTCCGTTCGTAGGCCTTGAGGAAGACGCTCCGGGTCGCCTCCTGCTCCGCCTCGATGAAAAAGGAGCGCAGACTCCAGTTGGTCTGGCTGGCCAGGCGGTTGATTTCGATCAGCGTGGCCAGCGGCAGCCGCGCGGCCTGCTCTTGCAGCGCGGCCAGCAGCAAGGCTGTGGCTGTGGCGTCGTCCAGAGCGCGGTGGGCGTGGGGCTGGGCCGCGCCGAACTCAGCCGCCAACGCGCCCAGGCTGTAGCTGGAGCGGCCGGGCAGCACGATGCTGGCGATCTCGAAGGTGTCCAGCACCGGGTTGGAGAAGCTGAGGCCGGCGGCGCGCACGAAGCCCAGGTCGAAGCTGGCGTTGTGGGCCACGATGGGCGAGCTGCCCACGAAGCGGCGCAGCGGGTCCAGCGCCTCTCCGATGACGGGCTGGCCGATGAGATCGCGGTCGGCGATGCCGGTCAACTGCGTGATGGCAAAGGCCAGCTTGCGGCGGGGGTTGACCAGCGTCGACCATTGGTCGATGATCTCCCCCTCACGCAGCTTGGCGCAGCCGATCTCGATGATGGCATCGCGCTGGGAATCGAGCCCGGTGGTCTCCAGGTCGATGGCGACGTAGGTTTGGGACATGGTGGTCTATTCCCCCAGAAGGTGGGTGGTGTTCTTTGGGCCAACATGCATGGTGTTCATACCTGCTCGTTGGGGAGCCTGGGGCTCCAGGGCGACAGATTTCCATGAGGCTGTTCGGCGTATGTGCGCCGCAAAAGCCGGGCGGATGTTCGTGAGATCACGGCAGGCATTATACCTGAAGAGATGGAGTCGGCCAAGCACCAGCGATCCAAAACTGCAACTCCAAATATGCGTCGACTCCGCGCGTGGCCCAGACCCCGGCTGAAGCCTCGACTCCGCGCTGTGCGTCGACTCCGTGCTGTGCCTCGACTCCGCGCTGTGCGTGGCTGAAGCTTCGACTCTGCCCGTGTTTGGGCTTGCTGGCCAAGCGCGCACGCTTTTGACAGGCCAACCATCCGGTGCTACACTGTCGGCACAATTGAACTCCGCAAGGGGAGCCGGGAAGCGCCCGGCTGAGAGGGTGGCCGATCTGCCACCGACCCTCCGAACCTGACCTGGGTAATGCCGGCGTAGGGATGTTTTCCAGCGCAGTACACGAGGCTGTTTGCCACCCCCAGGCAGGCAGTCTTTTTGTTTCAGCGCGCGACTTCGCCCGTCCGCCCTTGGTTGCCGCCATGCGTGCATTTGTCGTTGCCAACAGCCAGCATTCACTGCCGCCGACCCATCGAGGTCCACAGGCCGGCGATCTGGTGCTGGCTGCCGACGGCGGGGCCAACCTCTGTCTGGCCTGGGGCTGGCCGGTGGATGCCGTCGTAGGCGACATGGACTCGATCACGGCTGAGGCGCGCCGGCAGCTTGAGGCGCGCGGCGTTCCCTTCAGCGTCTGGCCCACGGCCAAGGACGAGACCGATCTGGAGCTGGCGCTGCGCCTGGCCTTGGCACGCGGCGCCAGCGATCTGGTCATCGCCGGCGCGCTGGGCGGCCGCATCGACCACACCCTGGGCAACCTGGCCCTGCTGGCCCTGCCCAGCCTGGCGCATCTCCCCACCTGCATCGCCGACGGCGATCAGACCATCTGGCTGGTGCGCGGTCGGATGACCATCGCCGGCCAGCCGGGCGACACCCTGTCCTTGCTGCCCTTCGGCGGCGATGCCCACGGCGTCAGCGTCAGCGGCGTCCACTGGCCGTTGCACGAGGCCGAGCTGCCGCTGGGGCCGTCGTTGAGCATCAGCAACCGCATGGTCGCCAGCCAGGCCGAGATCACCCTGCGCGCCGGGCTGCTCCTGGCCGTCCACATCGCCCAAGCCAGTCTCCCGACCGAACCTGGCTTGCTGCCCTAAGCTCCGCTCGGGCCGGTCTCCTGACCGTGCCCCTGCCATCACACATCCATACATCGCTCGGGCCGGTCTCCTGACCGTGCCCCTTCCATCACACATCCATCCATACATCGCTCGGGCCGGTCTCCTGACCGTGCCCCTTCCATCACACATCCATCCATACATCGCTCGGGCCGGTCTCCTGACCGTGCCCGCCCTGTGCCCCCACGAGGTGAATCACCATGAAACGAACCACGCGTCGATTAACCCTGCTCCCACTGCTGCTCCTGCTGCTGGCGGCCTGCACAGCGCCGCCAGCCCCCGCCGCGCCCACCGCCGACGCCGGACCGCAGCGCCTGGTGCTGATGAGCCATGACAGCTTTGCCATCAGCCAGGAGGTGATCGCCCAGTTCGAGGCCAGTCACAACGCCGTCGTGGAGTTTCTCAAGGCCGGCGACGCGGGCGAGGCGCTCAACAAGGCATGCCTGAGCAAGGCCAACCCGCTGGCCGACGTCTTCTTCGGCGTGGACAACACCTTTCTCAGCCGCGCCATCGACTGCGACATCTTCGAGCCGTATGAATCGCCGCTGCTGGCCGCGGTCCCTGACGACTTGCATCTCGACCCGCAGAGCCGGCTGTTGCCCATGGACTTCGGCTACGTTAACCTGAACTACGACCGCGCCTGGTTCGAGCAGCAGGGCCTGGCCACGCCGCAGACGCTGGCGGAGCTGACCCAGCCGGCCTACCGCGGGCTGCTGGTGGTTCCCAACCCCGCCACCTCGTCGCCTGGCCTGGCCTTTCTACTGGCCACGGTGGCCGTCTTCGGCGAGACGGGCGACTACACCTATCTCGACTTCTGGCGCGACCTGCGGGCCAACGATCTGCTGGTGACCGACGGCTGGAGCGAGGCCTACTTCAGCCATTTCACCGTGGGCAGCGCGGGCCAGGGGGACCGGCCGTTGGTGGTGAGCTACAGCACCAGCCCGGCGGCCGATGTTTTCTACAGCGAAGGCGCCAAGACCCAGCCTGACAGCGGCAACATCTCCCCGCCGGGCGAGACATTCCGCCAGATCGAGTTCGCCGGCGTCCTGCGCGGCGCCAAGCAGCCCACGCTGGCCCGCCAGTTCATCGACTTCATGCTGGAG
The DNA here is from genome assembly GCA_029558955.1 of Chloroflexota bacterium. Classification (GTDB taxonomy): domain Bacteria; phylum Chloroflexota; class Anaerolineae; order JAAEKA01; family JAAEKA01; genus JAAEKA01. Next base: position 18,071 of record JAKQCW010000314.1, on the reverse strand, counting down.
CTGCCCTTCCAGGAAGACATCCCCTTGCAGATGTTCGTCTATCCGGCCAACAGCGCCGCCGCCGTCCCGGAGCTGTTCAGCCAGTTTGCCCCCACGCCCAGCGAGCCAGCCGCCCTCGACCCCGCCGCCATCGAAGCCAACCGCGAGCGCTGGATCGAGGCATGGACAGAAGCTGTGCTGAGATAAATGACTCGTAACTCGTAACCCGGAGGCGTCTCGCTCAATTCCGGGTGACGCATTACTCGCCTCGTAACACGTAACTCGTAACCCGGAGACACCTCGCACAATTCCGGGTTACGCATCACTCGTTACGCATTACTCGCCACGTAACCCAGAGACACCTCGCACAGTTCCGGGTTACGCATTACTCGTTACGCATTACTCGCCTCGTAACCCAAAGACACCTCGCACAAATCCGAGTTACGAGTTACGCATTACTAACAATCCCGTGCATCTTCCCAAACCCTGGCGGCTGCTCTTTGCGCTGCCGCTGATCTTCCTGGCGATCTTCTATTTCTACCCGCTGCTCAGCATCCTCGGCGTCAGCCTGGCGCCGGAGGGCCGGCTGGACCTGAGCGGCGTGCAGGCGCTGTGGACGCGCCCCTACCTGGCCCAGGTGCTCTGGTTCACCCTCTGGCAGGCCGCGGCCTCCACCGCGCTGACCCTGCTGCTCGGCCTGCCGGCGGCCTACATCTATGCGCGCTACGATTTTCCCGCCAAGACCCTGCTGCGCGGCCTGACCACCATTCCCTTCGTGCTGCCCACCGTCGTGGTCGGCGTCGCCTTTGTCACGCTCTTCGGCCCGCGCGGCGTGCTAAACGACTGGCTGATGGCTGCCCTGGGCCTGGCCTCCCCCCCCATCAAGCTGCTCAACACCGTTTGGATCATCCTGTTGGCGCACGCCTTCTACAATGCGGCCGTGGTGGTGCGCATCGTGGGCGGCATGTGGGCCAACCTGGACCCCCGGCTGGGCGAGGCCGCGGCCGTGCTGGGCGCGTCCCGCTGGCGCCGCACCTGGGAAGTGACCCTGCCGCTGCTGGCGCCCTCCATCGCGGCGGCCAGCCTGCTGATCTTCCTCTTCTGCTTCACCAGCTTCGGCGTGGTGTTGATCCTGGGCGGCGCGCGCTTCGCCACGCTGGAGGTGGAGATCTACCGCCAGACGGTGAACTACTTCAACCTGCCCCTGGGCGCGGTGCTGGCCCTGGTGCAGTTGGCCATCACCTTCGTCGTGATGGTGGTCTACACCCGCATGCAGGCGCGCAGTTCCTTGCCCCTCAACCTGCGCCCACAGTCGATGACAGTGCGCCGCCCGGCCACCCGGCGGGAATGGCTGGTCGTGGCCGGGGTCAACACCCTGCTGATGCTGGTTCTGCTGACGCCGCTGCTGGCGCTGGCCGTCCGCTCGCTGACCCTGGGCGCGGACGCGCCCACGCTGCGCCATTACCTCGCGCTGGGCCAAAACCCGACCCAAAGCGTCTTCTTCGCGCCGCCGGTGGAGGCCATCCGCAACTCGCTGCTCTTCAGCCTGGCGGCCGTGGCGCTCTCGCTGGCGCTGGGCCTGCTGGCCGCCTACCTGCTGGCTGGCAACAGCGCGCACAACCGGCCCAGCCGGCTGGCCCGCTGGCTGGATCCGGTCTTCCTGCTGCCGCTGGGCACATCGGCAGTGACGCTGGGCCTGGGCTACATCATCGCCCTGGACGAGCCGCCGCTCAACCTGCGCACCTCGCTGGCGTTGATCCCCCTGGCCTATACCCTGATCGCCATGCCCTTCGTGGTGCGCTCGCTTCTGCCGGCGCTGCGCGGGCTGAACCCGCGGCTGCGCGAGGGCGCGGCCGTGTTGGGCGCGTCGCCGGGCCAGGTGCTGCGCGAGATCGATCTGCCCATCATCGGCCGGGCGCTGGCGGCGGCGGCTATCTTCGCCTTCACCATCAGCCTGGGCGAGTTCGGCGCCACCCTGCTGCTCTACCAACCCCGCTACCCGACCATGTCAGTGGTGATCTACCGCGCGCTGGGCCAGCCAGGGGTGAGCAACTACGGCCAGGCGCTGGCCATGAGCACGCTGCTGATGCTGGTCTGCCTGGTGGGCCTGCTGCTGATCGAGCGGCTGCGCGTCGGCGACGCTGGAGAGTTCTGATGCTGGCCATTCACAACGTGAGCAAAGCCTTCGGCCCCACGCCGGTGCTGCACGACATCTCGCTGGAGATCGCGCGCGGCGAGATCGTCTGCCTGCTGGGGCCGTCAGGCTGCGGCAAGACCACCCTGCTGCGCATCGTGGCCGGGCTGGAGCAGGCCGACGCCGGCCAGCTCTTGCTGGAGGGCCAGGATCTGGCCGGCGTCCCCGTCCATCGGCGCGGCTTCGGCTTCATGTTTCAGGATTTCGCCCTCTTCCCGCACCGCAACGTCTTCGACAACGTGGCCTTTGGGCTGCGCATGGCCGGGCAGAGCAAGGCGGCGCTGCGCGGCCGGGTGCTGGAAATGCTGGCGCTGGTGGGGCTGAGCGGCCTGGAAGCGCGCCAGGTGCATCAGCTCTCCGGCGGGCAACAGCAGCGGGTGGCGCTGGCGCGCAGCTTGGCCCCCAACCCGGCCCTGCTGCTGCTGGATGAGCCGCTGGGCTCGCTGGACCGCACCCTGCGCGAGGAGCTGATAGGGGAGCTGCGGGGCATCCTGCGACAGAGGCCGGCCGGGAAGGATGAACCCGCCGGGATCACCTCCATCTACGTCACCCATGACCAACAGGAGGCGCTGGCCATCGCCGACCGGGTGGTGATCATGAACGCCGGTCGAATCGAGCAGATCGGCGCGCCGGTGGCCCTCTATCGCCAGCCGGCCACCCCCTTCGTGGCGCGTTTCCTGGGCATGGAGAACCTGCTGCCCGGCCAGATCGTCGAAGGCGCGCCCGGCTGGCTGACGGCCACGCCGCTGGGCCTGCTGCGCAGCGCGGCCGGCCCGGTCGACGCGGCCGCGGGCGACAGCGTGCTGGCCGTGGCCCGGCCTGACGCGGCCCGGCTGGTCGATCTGGCCACGCGCGCCGAAGAAAACCTGGTGGCCGGACAGTTGCAAGAGGTCTCCTTCCGCGGCAGCCAGGTCAAGATCACGCTGAGCTATGCCGACGGCCAGCGGCTGGTCTTCGATCTGCCCGGCGCCGCGGCCGGCGACCTGCCAGCGCCGGGGCAGTGGATCCAGATTCAACTGGACCCGGCCGGGATCAGCCTGCTGGCGCGCTCGGTAGACGCCTCGTAACGAACACACGTTCTATTGAAATTTGACATGCCCGCCCGATGGGCGTATACTACCACCCTGACGACAGCAGCGGTCTGGATTTTTTAGGCACGAACGTTCAGGATTGTCACAGCAAACAAGGCCGTTGCGGCATTCCCCCCTTGGGTGGTCCCCGCAACTCACAGCCGTTCATCCCCGCAGTCCTCGCAGTTTTGTGTACCCAGGCTCCAGCCGCATATCCATCAAACGAAGGAGCCGTGCCATGTTCAACAAGACGATTGTCGTGGGTCATCTGGGCCGGGACCCAGAGCTGCGTTTCACCCCCAGCGGCCAGCAGGTGTGCTCATTCTCCGTGGCCACCAGCCGCAGTTGGACCGATCAAAGCGGCCAGCAGCAGGAGAAGACCACCTGGTTCCGTGTGACCGCCTGGGGCAAGCTGGGCGAGCTTTGTCACCAATACCTGGCCAAGGGCCGGCTGGTGCTGGTCGAAGGGGAGGTTGACGCCTCGGCCTGGACCGGTCAGACCGGCGAGCCGCGCGCCAGCCTGGAGATCACCGCGCGCAACGTGCGCTTCCTGGGCGGCCGGGACAGCGTCGGCGGCCCCATGGCCCCGCGCACTGGCAGCCCGATGGAAGCGCCCGCCATGGAAGAGGAGGATATCCCCTTCTAGGCGAATCGCTTGTTTTTTGCCAAACGCCATGAAAACGACGCTTTTCTGCTTGACGCTGTACTCCAGTTGTGGTAAGATCGAGACATAACGTTTCCGATCACTCACACGTGCCTCTGTTGGGCCAGGAGTAAGCTATGAATCGCAGCACACGTCGATTGGCCTTGGTGCTCTTGCTGTTACTGATTGTGCTTGCCAGCGTCGCCTGTCAGCGCGAGCGCCCCGCCGCGCAGCAGGAAGGCTGGACAACGCCCGCGGCCGGGACGACAGCGTCGCCTGCGGCCATGGATGCTGTCTCTCCCGCGGTGACGGCTGTGACGGCGGGGACGACCCTGCCCACGCCCGGCGGCTTCATCACCGGCACGCTGCCGACGCCAGCTCCGGCCGTGACCGGGGCCACGGCCACGCCAGGCGCCGCCATGACCCAGGTGGGCGCCACCTATGGCTATGTGGTGAAGGCGGACGACACCCTCTTCTCCATCGCCCTGCTCAACAACACCGATGTGGAGACCATTCGCCGCCTGAACAACCTGCCCGATGACACGATTCAGGTGGGCCAGGTGTTGATGGTCCCCGGCACAGGCGAACCTGCCGCCCAGCCGGGCGCTGACGGTGCGACCCCCGCCGCTCAGGCCGCAGCGGAGACTGTGGTGCATGTAGTCGGCGCCGGTGAGAACCTGAGCAGCATCGCCGTCCAGTACGACGTCGAATGGCAGGAGATCGCCAACGCCAACAACATCCCGGCCCCCTACACCATCTACCGCGGCCAGCGGCTGGTGATTCCGGGGGTGTCGCCGACGCCGCAGCCGACGGCCGAGGTCAGAAAGCATGTGGTGTTGGCCGGCGAGACCCTGCTGGCCATTGCCCAGCAGTACAACACCACGACCCAGGCCATCATGGCGGCCAACAACCTGAGCGATCCCAACTTCCTGCGGGTCGGCCAGGAGTTGATCATCCCCGAGTAAATGATCCGTGACAGCAACAAACAGCCCCGGTCTGGTTCAGACCGGGGCTGTTGAGTCTCAGCTTTGAGCGGGGCGGACGGTCACGCGGCAGCGCGACCTGCGGCGGGCGGGCCGCCGATGCCCACCAGCAGCATGTCCACCACCTGGCCCAGGCGTTCGCCCAAATCGAAGGCGAAATCCTCCTGACACCAGATGACCAACTGCTGATAGTAGAGCCCTTCCAGCATCTGGGCCACCAGGTCCGGGTCCACAGCCGGGTGAATCTCGCCCGTTCGCTGGGCGCGCCGGATCAGCAGCACCACCAACCCTTGCAGGCTGAAACGGCCGCCGGCCTCGGGCGCCAGGTGGGAGATCTTCATGGCCTTGTCCACCGCCAGGCGCACCAGGTCTTTGTCCTCCTCCAGACTGTCGGCCAGGGCGTGGAGCACCGTCTTCAACGCGGCGATGGCGCTGCGCTCCTGAGCCACCTGCTTGCCGGCGCCGTTGCTCATGGCCGCGCCCAGACGGGTCATGTGGCGCTCGCCGATGTAGAGCAGGACATCCTCTTTGGTGGGGAAGTAGTTGAAAAAGGTTCCCTTGGCCACGCCGGCCGCCTGGGTGATCTCCTCGACGCGCGTTTGGTCGAAGCCCTGCTGGCGAAACAGCGTTACAGCGGCCGAATACAGGTTTTCTTTGCGCTGCTCTTTGTTGTTGGCGCGCTTGTTGTACGTTTTTGGCATGGCCGGCCGCCTGGCCGCGTGCAGTGCAACAGGTCCGGTGTTTGCGATGAGCTCGTTGTTGATGATGTTGGTGTACATTGGTTGCCTCATCCTTAAAGACGACCCAGGTCAAAAAAACGACACGGGCGATTCTGTGTTTTCGCAAACAATCCAAACGAACGCCCATCAACAGCCGGGGCTGATTTCCCTGGGCGTGGCATTGGGCGCCATGCCCACAGCCCATCCCTTAGGGACGGTCTGATCGCGTGGATTGTCTGATCCCGCTAAGTCGGAGCCAATGGAAGAGCGATGAAGCAGCGATGCGGTGAGGCTCAACCGCAGTATAGCATACCCCGCCGTTCAGGACAAGCATTTGGGTGCGGTTTTTCCGCACAAGGTGAAACCGTTTGGATACAAACCTACACTGAGACGGACGGCCATGCGCCGGACGCGCAACCGCTGCTGAAAATGGCGGGCTCGGTGGCTGCGCACAGACCGGCCCGAGCGGCTATTGAGCGGTTATCTTCAAATCAGGGGCAGTCACGTGACCTGCCAGCAGGCCGCGGCTGCCCCTGTCCTGGGCTGTGGCCGCTACGCCAGCGGGAAGGTCTGGCCGAGCGCCGGCCCCTCCACCCCCTGAAAGCCATTCTTGTGCAGCAGCCCGCTCAGCGCCAGAATCGCATCGGCCTCGCCGTGCACCAGGAAGACGCCGCGCAGCCGCTGGCGGTCGAAATGACCGATCCACGCCCGCAGCTCCTCGCTGTCGGCGTGCGCGCTATAGCCTTCGACGCGGGTCACCCGTGCCCGCACGTCGTATTCCTCGCCGAAGATGCGTACCCGCCGGCTGCCGTCGAGGATGCGCCGCCCCAGGGTGTTCTCAGCTTGAAAGCCGGAAAAGAGGATGGTGTTGTCGCTGTCCTCGATATTGTTCTTCAGATGGTGCAAAATGCGACCGGACTCGCACATGCCGGAGGCGCTGATGATCACGGCCGAGTCCCGCAGAAAATTGAGCCGCTTGGAGTCCTCCACATCGCGCACATAGGTGAGCTGCCGAAAGCCGAACGGGGTGCGCTCCTGCTGGAGCAAGGCCAGCGTCTCCTCGTCGTAGCATTCGGGGTGGGAGCGAAAGACCTCGGTGACATCCACCGCCAGCGGGCTGTCCACGTAGATCGCCAGGCTGGGGATCTTCTGCGCCTGGCTCAGCTCATTGAGCGCATAGACCAGCTCCTGGGTGCGGCCCACGGCAAAGGCGGGAATGATCACCTTGCCGCGGCGCTTGTGCGTCTCGACAATCGCCTGGCGCAGCACCTGGCGCGCCTCGTCACGGCTTTCGTGGCGGCGGTTGCCATAGGTGCTTTCCATGATCAGATAGTCCGCCTCGGCGAGGGTCTCCGGGTCGCGCAGAATGGCCATGCCGTGGCGGCCCAGGTCGCCAGAGAAGACCAGCCGGCGCTCCTGGCCCTCCTCGACCAGATCCAGCGCCACGATGGCCGATCCCAGGATATGGCCGGCATCGAAGAAGGAGGCGGTGACGCCGGCGGCCGGCGAAAATGGGCGGTGATAGTTGATGGTGACGAACTGCTTGATCGACTCGACCGCATCGTGCTTGGTGTAGAGCGGCTGGACCGGCGGCAGGCCATCGCGCGCCCGCTTGCGGTTGACATAGATCGCGTCCTGTTCCTGGATGTGGCCGCTGTCTTGCAGCATCGCCACGCAGAGATCGCGCGTCGCGGGGGTAGCCCAGATCGAGCCGCGAAAGCCCTGTTTGACCAGGTTGGGCAGGTTGCCCGAGTGGTCGATGTGGGCGTGCGACAGGATCACCACATCGATGGAGGCCGGATCGAAGGGGAAGTTCAGGTTGCGCTCATAGCTGAGCTGGCGTTTGCCCTGAAAGAGCCCGCAGTCCAGCAAAATGCGCTGGTTGTTCACCTCGAGCAGATGCATCGAGCCGGTGACGGTTTGAGCCGCGCCCCAGAATGTCAGTTGCATGGTGTTGTCCTATCGGAGGGGATGGCCGGGCAGCTATGGGCGGCGCTGGCCCTGCCCATCGCGCAGCAGGCTCAGGATGGCCGCGCCATATTCCTGCTGTTTCCACGGCCCCATGACGTGGGCTGCCGCCAGCTCCTCCAGCGAGGTGGGAACCTGGCGGGCAATAGTCATCAGTTGGTCGTTGGTCAGAATCACGTCGGGATCGACGCCGCGCTGTGCTGCCCGTTCGGTGCGCCAGGCGCGCAGCGCGTCGTAGCGTTCAACCGTCTTGGGGTCAGGACGCCCGTTGCCGCCGTTGTTGCTGCGTTTGGGCGGCGTGGGCGGCGACGCCTGGCGCCCGCGGCCGATGGCCTGCAAGAGGGCCGCGCCGTAACGCTGCACCTGGCCGCCGCTCATGCCGGCCACCAGGCGCAGCGCCGCCATGTCGCCCGGCTGCTGGCGGCTGATCTCCACCAGGGTGCGCTGATCGATGATCTTGAAGGGGGGGCGATCCTCCCGGCGCGCCTGCTCTTCCCGCCAGAGGAAGACCTGCTGCAAGATGGCCAGGCCGGTCGGGCCGAGATCGCGCGCCCCTGGCAGGCTCCAAAAGCTGTCGGGGTCAAAAGGCTTCTCGACCCACTCCACCTGCGGCAGGCGGGCGAAGCCCTCCAGCGCCTCCTCCCAGCGGCCGCGCGCCCGCAGATCTTCCTCCTGCTGGCTGCGCAACGCCAGCAGATAGTGCGTGTCCAGTTGGGCATAGGCCAGCAGCGCCCGATCCAACGGACGCCGGCCCCAATCAGCCCGCTGCAGGCTCTTGTTGAGCTGAACCGCGTACCTGTCTGCCAGGATAGCCGCCAGGCCCGCCTGCGGCCAGCCCAGAATGCGCGCGGCCAGCATGGTGTCGAAGATGTTGGCGAAGGTGAAGCTGTAATCGCGCTTGAGCCCCAGGATGTCGTTTTCCGCCGCGTGAAAGACCTTCTGACAGCCTTCGCTGGCGAACAGCTCCTCCAGGGGGGTCACATCCACCGCCAGCGGGTCGATGACGTAATCGCAGCCCGGCAGCGAGATCTGGATCAGGCAAACCCGGTGAAAATAGGCGAAGAGGCTGTTCGATTCGGTATCGACGCCGATCACCGGCTCTGGCCGCGCGCGCTCCAGCAGCGCCGCCAATTTCTGGCGCGTGTCCACCACCACGGGCGGAGGCGGGTGCGCGGGTCTGGGACCGGTTGCCCCGGACGATGGTCTGGGCGTTGTGCTCATGAATGAATCCACTGGGGGCTACCTGACCAGATGCGCTGCCGCAGTCAGACGATGCCTCGCTTGCGAAAATAGAACAACATGCCGCCGGCCACCAACACCATGAAACCGATGATGATGAAGAAGCCGTAGAAGGTATCCGCGGCCGGCAGCCATTCCAGGTTCATGCCGTAGATGCCGGTGATCAGCGTCAACGGCAGCATGATCACCGAGATCACCGTCAGAATCCGGATGACGTCGTTGATGCGGTAGGAGGTAACCGAGTCGGAGGTCTCGCTCAGGCCCTCGATGACCTCGCGATAGTCCTCCAGAATGTCCCAGGCGCGTGAGAAGCCGTCGGCGATGTCGCCGAAGTAGACATCCAGCTCCTCCTGAATGAAGGCGCGCTCGCGGCGCTCCAGATTGCTGACGATGGAGATCTGGGGCTTGACCACCCGGCGCAGGGCGATGATATCGCGCCGCACCAGCGAGATCTCCTGCACGATCTCGCGCATGTTTTCGTGGAACATGTCCTCTTCGATGGCGCGAATCTTGCTGTCCACCTTGCGCAGCATGGCGAAGTTATAGTCCACCATGGCGTCCAGGATGGTGTAGAGCAGCCGCCCTGCACCGCGGCCCATCTGCTTGCCGCGCGCCATGCCGTCATTTTGGCAGGTGGCGAAGAGGGTGTTCAGCGTCTTGAGCCGCCCGTCATGGATGGCGATCAGAAACCCTGCCCCGATGAAAAAGTCCACTTCGCTGGAGCGCGTCACCTGACGCGTCTCATCGTAGACCGGAAAGTGCATGACGATGAACAGATAGTCGTCATACTCGTCGATCTTGGGCCGTTCGATCTGGCTGAGCACATCTTCCAGGTCCAGGGGATGGAAGGGGTAGTGTTTGCGCAGATAGGCCACGTCCTCGGGCGTGGGATTCTCGATGTTGACCCAGGTCAAGCGCTGGTGGGTGATCGCGGCGACACTCATAGGGGTCTTTCTCTGCGTTCATGGCGGGTTACTGCGGAGTAGGCGCTGGAAGCTGTTGGTTGACCGGCGCACCAGTCGCCGGCGAGTCGTGTGCGTCGATGACGCCAGCTATTATGCCCGCAATGCAGACAGATGTCAATTGATGGTTTGACTAATATGCAGCGCCGCGCTACAATAGGACGGTTCTCACGGCTTGGCGCCTCTTCGATGCCGTCGGCATTGCCCCAGAGTCGCCGGCGCGAGCTGGTGCATCGTCCTGGCGCCAACTCTCTCTCTCCTCGCTTGGTCTGTCGGCTTCTTTTGTCTTGCTCACACAGGTGTCACCGTGGTCAGCAGGCATCGACGCGCATCCGGTCGGCGCGGCCGGAATCCAACTCCACCACCCGCAGGGAGGTAGTAATCCACCATGTCCGAAATGGGCCTCACATCGTTCGAGACCATCGCCGTCTGGCTGGTCCTCCTCATCGCCATTCTAGGGCTCCTCTATGCTTTGTTCTTGCGCCGCCAGGTCATGGCGCAGCCCAAGGGCACAGCCAAGATGATCGAGGTCTGGGATGCCATTCGCGTTGGCGCCGACGCCTATCTATCGCGCCAACTCAAGACGATCCTGCCATTTATTGCCATTTTGACCGTGGCGCTCTTCCTCAGCGTCTACATCGTTCCCCCCACCGCGGAGGCCATAGAACGCTTTGCGTCCATGTCGGAACAGCAGTTGAAGCTGACCATCGGCCTGGGCCGGGCTGGCGCCTTTGTCATGGGCGCAATCTTCAGCCTGATCGTCGGCCAGGTGGGCATGCGCATGGCGGTGCAGGCCAACGTGCGCGTGGCCGAGGCCGCCCGCAGCAGCTTCAACGGCGCGCTGCGCGTCGCCTACCGGGCGGGCACCGTCACCGGCATGTTGACCGACGGCCTGGGCCTCTTCGGCGGCACCATCATCTTCGTCATCTTCGGCGTGGCCGCGCCGGACGCGCTGCTGGGCTTCGGCTTTGGCGGCACGCTGCTGGCGCTCTTCATGCGCGTGGGCGGCGGCATCTATACCAAGGCGGCTGACGTGGGCGCCGACCTGGTGGGCAAGGTCGAGCAGGATCTGCCCGAGGATGACCCACGCAACGCGGCCGTGATCGCTGACCTGGTGGGCGACAACGTGGGCGACTGCGCCGGCATGGCCGCCGACATCTTCGAGAGCTACGAGGTCACCATCGTCTCGGCGCTGATCCTGGGCCTGGCGCTGCGCACCATCACCCATCACAACGAGTGGCTGATCTATCCCCTGCTGGTGCGCGGTATCGGCGTGCTCTCCTCCATCGTCGGCACCTATCTGGTCAAGAGCGAGCCCAGCAAGACGGGCGACGCCATGTCGGGCGACGCGATGAAGGCCATCTTCCGGGGCTTCCTGACCTCGGCTGCGATCTCCACCACGCTTTTCTTCATCGTGGCGTTGCTCTATATGCGCGGCGTGCCGGGCGGCTGGTGGCGGCCCTTCCTGGCCTCAGCTTCCGGCGTGCTGTTGGCCATCATCATCGACCGGCTGACCGATTATTTCACCGGCACCCACTACTCACCCGTGCAGGAGATCAAGAAGGGCCATGACACCGGCCCGGCTACCACGATCCTCTCCGGCCTCGGCGTGGGCATGGAATCGGCCGTCTGGGCGACTCTGGTCATCGCCGGCACCATCCTGGCCTCGATCTTCCTCTACCAGGGGGTCAGCAGCAACCCGGCAGAGCAGTTCGTCTATATTCTCTACGGCGTGGCGTTGGCCGGCATCGGCATGTTGACCCTCACCGGCAACAACGTGGCCATGGACTCCTTCGGCCCCATCTCCGACAACGCCAACGGCATCGGCGAGATGGCCGGCCTGGAAGACAATGCCCGCCAGATCATGGCCGACCTGGACGCGGTGGGCAACACCACCAAGGCCATCACCAAGGGCATCGCGATCGGCTCGGCCGTGATCGCGGCCGTGGCGCTCTTCGGCTCCTTCATCACCGACGTGAGCCGCATCGACCCGGTGGCGCTGGCCTCTGGCATCCGCGTCTCAGCGCCCATGGTCTTCGTCGGCTTCCTGATCGGCGGGACCATCCCCTGGATCTTCTCCAGCCTGGCCATCAAGGCCGTGTCACGCACCGCGGCCGACATCGTGCAGGAAGTGCGCCGCCAGTTCCGCGTGCCCGGCGTCATCGAAGGCACCGTCAAGCCTGACTACGCCCGACCGGTGGCCATCACCACCATCGCCGCGCAGAAGGAACTGGTCAACCTGGCCTGGCTGGCCGTGGCCGCCCCCATCGCCGTGGGGCTGGCGCTGCAAGTCGAGGCGTTGGGCGGCTTCCTGGCCGGCGTCATCCTCTCCGGCCAACTGCTGGCGGTGTTCATGTCCAACGCCGGCGGCGCCTGGGACAACGCCAAGAAGGTGATCGAGGACGAGCCGCGCGACCCGGCCAACAACCTGGGCAAGGGCTCCGAGCGTCACAAGGCGGCCGTGGTGGGCGACACCGTCGGCGATCCGCTGAAGGACACGGCCGGCCCGGCCCTCAACCCCATGATCAAGGTGATCAACCTGATCAGCCTGATTGTGGCGCCGATCATCGTGACCTACAAGGACGACATGCTGATCAGCATTGCCGTCTCGCTGGTCTTGCTGGTCTCCATGGGCTTCGTGATCCGGCGCAGCAAGCGGGCGCCGACCGCCCTGGTATAGCCACCCCGGCATGACCATCTCAAAGCTGGGAGAACGCATGCGTTCTCCCAGCTTTTCACTTATCCGCCCAACGCCAGCCCCATCCGCCCCATGACCACCGCCTACTGCTACGACCCCTTCAATCTGCGCCACCATCTGCCGGGCCATCCCGAAAGCCGCCAGCGGCTGGCGGGAACGTGGGAGCTGCTGCAAGGGGACGGCCTCCTGACCGCGCTGCACGAGACCGCCAGCACGCCGGCCAGCGATGCGCAGTTGCTGCGCGTCCATAGCCGCCGGCATCTGGCCACGGTGGCGCAGGCCGCGCAGCGCAACGCGCACCTGGACGCAGACACCTATGTGGGCAGCGATTCGGAGCAGGCCGCCCGGCTGGCCGCCGGCGGGCTGTGCAACCTGGTCGACGCGGTGCTGGGCGGCCAGGTCGCCAACGGCTTTGCCCTGGTGCGCCCCCCCGGCCACCATGCCACCCCTGAGCGCGCCATGGGCTTTTGCCTGTACAACAACGTGGCCATCGCGGCCCGCGCCGCCCAGGCTGAGCATGGCATCCAGCGGGTGCTGATCGTCGACTTCGACGTGCATCATGGCAATGGCACGCAGGATGCCTTCTACGAGGATGGCAGCGTGCTCTTCTTCAGCACGCACCAATATCCCTACTACCCCGGCTCAGGCCACTGGCGCGAGACCGGGCGGGGCGCCGGCGCAGGGGCCACCCTCAACGTCCCCTTCCCGGCCGGCGTGGGCGACGCCGGCTACGCCGCGGCCTTCGACGCCATCCTGGCCCCGGCCGCCCGCCGCTTCCAGCCGGAGCTGATCCTGGTCTCAGCCGGCTACGATGCGCACTGGAACGATCCGCTGGCCAGCATGCAGCTCAGCATCCCTGGCTATGCCGCGCTGGTGGCCCGGCTGCTGGCGCTGGCCGACGAGCTGTGCGCGGGCCGCGTGGTCTTCACGCTGGAGGGCGGCTATCATCTGGAGGTGCTGGCCCACGCGGTGCGCAACACCCTGCGCCAGCTCAGCGGCGCCAGCCAGCAGATCGACGATCCCCTGGGCCCCTGCCCGTGGAAGGAACGCGACGCGGCCGACCTGCTGGCCCAGGTGCGCCAGGCGCACGATCTCTGATGCGGCGCGTCATAGGCCCTTTCTTTGCTGACCGCGGCCGGTCGTGCTAAAATAACACCGCCCGAAATCTCGAAATGAAAAGCTCAGCGCTTCACGATTTTGGTCTCACGCCAAGGGCAGAGAAGCTGGGCATTCTTGGCAGCTTGGCGTGAGAATCGTGAACTACTGAAACTCGCAAGGAGCATCTCATGGAACGCACCCTCGTTATTCTCAAACCTGACGCCGTGCAGCGCGGCCTGATCGGTGAGATCATCACCCGCCTGGAGCGGCGCGGCCTGCGCATCGCCGGCATGAAGCTGATCCAGGTCAGCGATGAGCTGGCGCGCCGGCACTACGCCGTGCATGAAGGTAAGCCCTTCTTCGCCGGCCTGATCAAGTTCATCACCTCCGGCCCGGTGGTGGTGATGGCGCTGGAGGGCAAGGAGGCCATCGCCATCACGCGCGCCACCCTGGGCGCGACGGCCCCCGGCAAGGCCGCGCCCGGCACCATCCGCGCCGACTTCGCCATGGACATCGGCTTCAACCTGGTGCACGGCTCCGATGGCCCCGAGACTGCCGCCCAGGAGCTGGCGCTCTGGTTCGCCGAGTCGGAGCTGGTCAGCTACCAGCGGGTGATCGACGGCTGGATCTACGAGTAGCCAACGAAGCGCCAGGCAACAAAAAAGCAGTGGATGTGCAGCTTGCTCTGCACATCCACTGCTTTTTCTTTTCCCGACGCCGGGTTCTCCGTCTACTGGATCTTCAGCACCACCGGCGCGTCCTTCCACAGTTGCTCCAGATTGTAGAAGCTGCGCGTGGCTGCGTCGAACACATGCACCACCACGTCGCCGTAGTCCAGCAGCGTCCAGCCGGCGGTGGGGTCTCCTTCGGCCGGGTGTAGCGGCAGCACGCCGGCCTTTTTCAGCTCGATGGCGATGGAGTCGAGGATGGCGATGGTCTGGCGGCTGCTCTCAGCCGTGCAGATGACGAAATAGTCGGCCAACACGGTGACCTTGCCCAGATCGAGCAGGGTAATGTCCACCGCCTGCTTCTCCTCGGCCAGGTCGACGATCTTGTGCGCCAAGTCGGAAGGGTTCAGTTTCGCTTCTCCTGAGGGTGTGGCCTGCGCAGCTTGCGACGCAGGCGCTGTCATAATCGTTTGGGATTGGTCTGTCATCGGCTGCATTTTAGCACAGAGGCCAGCTTTGGGCAAGGTCATTGCCCTGAACAAACGACATCCAGCGGGGATTGGATGGCCAGCCCCCACTGCAGGGCCAGCGGCGGATCCGCCGCCGGCTGCGGCGCGGCGCTCAGATCATAGGCCGTCAGCGCCGCATCGCGCCAGGTGAAACGCTGCACCGGGGCGCGCCGGGCGGCAAAGTCGGGCGGCAGCGTCTGGCTCAGGTCGCGATAGGGGGTGACGCTGCCGGCCAGCCAGACCCGCTGGCCGGCGCCGGCGCGGCCGATGGCATCCAGATCATGGGCGCGCAGCGGCTGCCACGCCGTCGGCCCGCTTCCATCCTCCATCTGCCGTTCCCAGTAATAGGCAAAGACAGGGGCGTCCAGTTCATCGACCCAGACTGCGTCGCCCGCCCGCGCTTGGGCTGCCAGCGTGGCGACGACCTGCGGCCAGGCTGGTCGGGGCGCAGAAAAAAGCATGGCCAGGCTCAGGGCCGCCAGCACAGCGGGCATGGCCACCGCGAGCGCGCGCCGGGCTGGCCCAGGCCCCGGGCGGTCGGAGGGCACACGCAGCAGCGCCCAGGCCGCGGCGATGGAGACGAAGGGCAGCAGGGCGTTGAGATGGCGCTTGACGGTGTAGAGCCGGGGCAGCGCGCCCAACACGGCCAGCGCCAGCACCGCCGCCGCCAGCGCGATGGCCACCCAACGGCTGCCCAGCAGCTCCCGCACGCGCGCGCTTTGCCGCACGCCCACGGCCAGCGCTACCCCCAGCGCGACGGCCGCCGCGCCCGCCAGCAGGATCACACGGCGGGCCAGCTCCGGCGTCCAGTCGAGGCCAAGCCCCTGCGCCTGCACGGCCAGAAAGACCGCCTGGTACGACATCTGGGCCAGCGCCATGCGCTGCGCCGAGAACAGCCACCACAGCGCAAAGGGCGCCAGCAGCAGCGTTTGCAGCGCCAGCCAGCGCCGATCGGAGACCGCCCGGCCGCCGGTCGCGCCGCGCCCCGGCCAGCCGCTGAGCATAAACAGGTTCAGGCCGACCACGACGGCCAGCGCGCCGTACTCGATTCCCAACGCCAGCCAGCCGGCCAGGAGAAATGCCCCGGCCATCAGCGCGCCCGGCTGTTGCCGCCAGCGCAGACCGGCCCAGACCATGGCCAGGGTGAGCAGCGACAGCAGGGCGTAGGGCCGCGCCTCCCGACTGTACCAGACGGCCAGCGGCGCAAAGGCGACCAACGCCGCGGCCAGCAGCGCGGCCTGATGGGGCCAGCGCTGGCCCGACTGCGCGGTTGGGCGCATGGCAGCCCGGCCCACGGCCCAGGTCAGCGGCACGGCCAGCGTTCCGGCCAGCGCCGAGGGCAGCCGCAGAATGGTCTCATGCCGGCCGAAGGCGGTCACCGCGGCCAGCAGCAGGGGATAGCCGGGCGGGTGCGGGTCACAGAGCGCGTAGAGCAGCGTGGCCAGCGGCAGTTGGGAGAAATAGAAGCTGCTGCCCTCGTCAGGCAGCAGCGCGCTGGCTCCCAAACCCCAAAGGCGCAGGGCAAGTGCGGCGACCGTTAGCAACCCCAGAAGCCATGCCGCGACGCGGGGATCTGCACGACGGGCGGTCATAACGAGGGGATCAGAGGGGCGGCCCAGGCGTTCGGCCGGCGACCTGCCCGGCCGACAGGTGCGACGCGGCGGCCATGGCTGCGCCGAACAGGCCGAAGAGCAGCACGTAGCTCGGCGGCGCCACCTGTGGGGCGTCTACCAGGCCATGCACGGTGAAGGTTGTCAGGCTGCCGAAGACCCCGATGGCCAGCGCGGCCAACGGCCGATCAGCCGGGGGGATCGCGGCCCATCTGCCGGTGGCAGCCACGATGGCAGCGCCGACGCCCAGCAGCAGCGCCAGCAGGGCGATCAAGCCGGGGAAGCCGAAATCGAGCGCGGCCTGCAGGAAAAGATTGTGCGCGTGGAAGAAACTGCCTTGCAGGCCGGTGAAGAAGGGGGGATAGAGCACCAACACCATCTGCTCGAACTGGCCCGGGCCGATGCCAAAGGGGCCAAAATCGTGCAGCATGATCAGGCCGCGCGTCCACAGCTCCAGCCGGCCGGGCAGGGTGTTGACGGCCGTCTCTTCACCCATCTGGACCGGGAAGAAGAGCCCCTGCATCCAGTTGAATCGGAAGGCCAGGCCAAGCGCCAGCGCCGCGGCCAGAAGGACTCCCAACACCAGCCACCAGCGGCGGTAGCGCAAGGTGAGCATGGCCAGCAGGGCCGCGGCCACGCCCAGCCACGCGCCGCGCGACTGGCTCAACAACAGCACCAAGCCCAGCAACAGCGCCCCTGCCCCCGCGGCCAGCTGCAGCCGCCGATTCTGCGCCCACAGCGCCAGCGCGGCTGCCGGCAGAAACAGCCAGGCGATGGCCGCGCCGACCACGTTGGGATGGAAGCCCTCGGTGCGCCAGGGGAAGTAGAGCCGCGGCAGCAGGCCATAGATCCCCTCTGGAATCCAGGGCAGCTTGGCCGTGGCCCAGTTGGCGCCCAGCAACACCACCAGGGCCAGCCCGGCCGAGCCGGCCAGCAGCAGCCAGGGCAGCGCACGCGCCCAGCGGGCGCCGGCCAGCCCGGCGACGCCGTAGAAGATGGCAAAGCCGGCGATGACCTTGTAGATGACCGGCCAGCTCACGGCCCGGTCGGTGCTGGCCCACAGCCCCACGGGCAACAACAGCAGCAGCAGGATATTGGGCCAATCGACCGCTGTGCGGGGCAGGAAGGAACGGGTGAGCAGGCCGCGGGCGATGAAGACCGCCAGCAAGGCCGCCGCCACGACGAAGCGCAGCCCCTGCGGCAGACGGGCCGCGAAGAGCAGGGGCGCGGCCAGCAGACCGCAGGCGACGAAGAAGGCCAGTGCGATCTGGTCGGCGCGCGTTGCCCCGGGTGCGGTCAATGCCGCTTCAGGTTGGGCGGTGGAGGGGGTGTCGGGCTGCGTCATGGTCGTGGCGCATTATAAACTGCGCTGCGCCAGGCAGCAAACCGACGGCGCACACGGAGCGCCTCTAGTACACGTCGGCCTAAATCGGTCTTCACCCACTGCTCAAGCCGGTTCCGTGAACCGGCGGCGTTGTGGGCGCAAACCCGGCGGATCACGGATCCGCCGGGAGCAGGTGGGAGCAGGTAAACTGAAGAGTTATCTACGCCAATTTGTACCAGGTCACGTCGGCCTAAATCGGTCTTCACTCACTGCTCAAGCCGGTTCCGTGAACCGGCGGCGTTGTGGGCGCAAACCCGGCGGATCACGGATCCGCCGGGAGCAGGTGGGAGCAGGTAAACTGAAGAGTTATCTACGCCAATTTGTACCAGGTCACGTCGGCCTAAATC
>JAKQCW010000313.1 GCA_029558955.1 Chloroflexota bacterium | reverse complement strand
CTGGTGCGGGAGTTGTCGCAGGCGCGACGTCAAATTGGCCCCCATCTTATGTTCGGCGTCGCCTGCTGTCTGATCAGGCGTCCGCTCCCGGCTCATCAGCGCCACCCACTGGCACCCATCTTATGTTGTGTCCAACCCTCTGATTTTGCTCTCTCGCGTGTGGTAGTAGTCCCCAAAAACCAAGTCGATCCATCAGCGGATACTGAAACCAGCGCGGCCAGGGTGGCCAGCACGAGGCGTGAAGATCCCAAAAACCAAGTCGATCCATCAGCGGAGGGTTGGACAGGCTTCAGCCTGTTACGCCCCGATTACGTCTTGGTTACGTTTGAACGTAACAGGGGGTTTACCCTGTTACGTTTTGTGAAGGGACGACGAACCCTGTCTCCGGCTGGATTGAATGACAGCAGGAGTCCGGAACAATTAGCGCTGGGCCTGATGACCGTCCCCTGGACGTGTCATGCGGCCGGATTGCGTGACGCCGAAGGCTGAGTTGGTTGATGAGCGGTGGAGAAAATGCAACCGGCTCCAGCGATGGGCGCGGAGCCTGTGAGGCGACAGCCGTGCTGCGCTAAACGGCGCCAAGCGGCGCTGGTCTCAGCCGAGCTCATCCTCGGCCGGCGCTGATTGGGTCTCGCTCTCGGGCGCGGTTGCCTCCCCCTGCTCATGTTCCTCGATGTGCAGCACCGGCGGCAGCAGCGCGCCGCCGGCCGCGATGGCCAGACAGCTCAGCCCACCCACGATGTACCAACTGTTGATCCCCACCGCATCGGCCACCGGCCCGGCCACGGCCAGGCTCAACGGCGTCATGGCTGTGGAGGCGGCAAAGAGCAGGGTGAAGATGCGCCCCTGCATCTCCGGCGCCACCTTGGCCTGCATGATGGCCATCACCGGCCCGTTGATCATCGGCTGGGTGAAGCCGGCCAGAAACATCGCCGCCAGCCCCAGTGTGAACAGGGCCGCCGGCGTCACGCCGATCAGCAGGATCCCCACGCCCAGCCCCACCAGCCCCACCAGCGAGGTCACGATCCGCCGCTTGAAGCCGCCCCAGGCGCTGAGCAGCACGCCCCCCAGCACCACCCCCACGCCAAAGGCCGATTCCAGCCCGCCCAGATGCCAGGGCCCTCCCTGGAAATGGTTCACCACCAGCAGCGGCATCAGCGAAAAGGCCGGCGTCACCACGAAATTGATCAGCGTGGCCATGCCCATCAACAGCAGCAGGCCGGGCCAGGCCGCCGCATAGCGCAGGCCCGCGGCCAGGTCGCCCAGCACCGAGCGCCGCGCCGCGCCCGCGCCGGCCGAGGCCGCGGCCGGCGGCTGCGGCACCGCGATGAAGAGCAGCGGCAAGATCGCCGTCAACGCCGTGCCGATGTCGATCAAGAGCACGTGGTAGAGCGAGAAAAGACTGAGCAGCAGCGCGCCCAGCGGCGGGGCCATGATGTTCATCACCCCGTACAGCGTTTGGTTCATGCCGGCCACCCGCGCCAGATGGCGCGGCGGCACCATCAACGAGGTCGAAGCCTGCATGGCCGGCCAGTGGAACGCGCCCCCCGCGCCGCGGATGAACATCACCGCGTAGACATGCCAGGGCTGCAGCGCGCCGCTCCAGGCCAGCGCCGCCGCCCAGGCCGTGGTCAAGGCAATCGCCCCATCGGCAACCACCATCACCCAGCGCCGTGACCAGCGATCCACCAGCGCGCCGGCAAAGGGGCCGATCACGATGCCCGGCAGCAGCGCGGCCAGCGTCGCGCCCGCCAGCGCCGTGGCCGAGCCGGTCTCCTGCGTCAGCCACCAGACCAGGGCAAACTGCACCAGGCTGCTGCCCAGCAGAGACACCGCCTGCCCGCTCCAGATCAGAAAGAAAGGTCGTTTCCAGCCAGGTTGCTCTTGCATCGGGGTCATGCCTGAAAAGCTGAAGACACAAAAGCACCCGCTCCTCAGTGGGGGGGAGGAAGACTGAGGAGCAGGTGCCTATGGGCCAAGTATACCTCAACT
>JAKQCW010000312.1 GCA_029558955.1 Chloroflexota bacterium | reverse complement strand
CCGCTGGGGCCGGTCTCCGACCGTGCCCCTACGTTTCGCCGCTGGAACCCCGGGGCGGTATAATGCGTTGACTTTCATGCGAGGTGTCGGCCCAATGACAGAAATCAAACGGACGATCTTGGTTTGGAGTCTGGCCGCGGCGGTCTTTCTGGCTCTGGCCGCGCTGACGTCGGCCAGCGAGACGGCGACGCCGGCCCGCCAGGGGCCCTCCGGCGGACCAGACGCGCCCCAGGTCACCCCCACGCCCACCGCCAACCTCGGCGCGGCCACGCCCATTGCCTGTGGACAGGCTGTGGTCGGCAACACCAGCGGCGCGGCCAGCATGGCCAGCGTCTACAACTGTGCGCCCTGGCTGCCGCTGACCGGGCCGGAGCGGGTGTTCTCGCTGAGTCTGGGCGCGGGCGCGAATGTGGACGCGCTGTTGAGCGGCATGAACAGCGACCTGGACCTCCTGTTGCTGGCCAATGCCAACTCGGCCGCCTGCATCGCCCACGGCGACAACGCCATCAGCGCCCACGGGCTGGCGGCCGGCGTCTACTACCTGGTGGTGGATGGCTTCGACGGCGCGGCCGGCCCCTTCCAGCTCAACGTCTGGTGCCCGCTGGCCGTCACCCCCACCGCCACGCCCACCGTCACCCCTACAGCCACGCCCCAGCCGGCGGTGTTCATCCACTATCTGCCGCTGCTGCTGCACAGCCTGGAGGCGCGGCGCTGAAGAAGGGGCGTTTGTCGTTGCCCGCGCCGAATGGTATAATCACGCCAACTGCCCGGGCGCCGCGCCAGGGTTGGTTTTGATACGGCCCCGACGCCTGCTCAACCAACGTTTGACGCGACGTCTGCTGAAGTCCCAGCCCGCCGCTGCTGGAACCGTTGCCAGTCGCCGGCGGCCATCCTGTCACTCCGGAGGCACAGCACGCTGCCATGCGCGTATTGATCGTCGACGACGATCCGCCCAGCCTGAAGATGACCGCCTTCCTGCTTGCCGAGGAGGGCTATGAGGTCGCGACTGCCGACAACGGGCTGGACGCGCTGCGCCTGGTGGAGCAACAGGCGCCCGACCTGGTGATCCTGGATGTGATGATGCCGGGGCTGGATGGCCTGCAGGTCACCCAGCGCGTCCGCCGTACCATGACCGTGCCGATCATCATCCTGTCGGCCAAGGGCGAAACGGTGGATCGCATCCAGGGGCTGGACATCGGCGCCGATGACTACCTGGCCAAGCCCTTCGAGCCGGCCGAGCTGCTGGCGCGGGTGCGCTCAGTGCTGCGCCGCTCCGACACCTTTTCCATCAGCGAACCACAGGCGATTGTTTCGGCCGGCGCCGTGCAGATCGACCCTATCACCAACATGGTACACCTGCCCGATGGCGCCAAGGCGGAGCTAACGCCGATCGAATTTCGGCTGCTCCATTGCCTGATGCGCAATCCCGGCCGTACCCTGACCCACGACCAGATCATCAGCCACGTGTGGGGCTACGACTACGACGGCTACGCCAACCAGATCGCCGTCTACGTGCGTCGCCTGCGCCTCAAGATCGAAGCCGACCCTGACGACCCCAAATACGTGCAGACTGTGCGAGGGCTGGGGTACAAGTTCATGACAGAATGATGCAGCGACAGAACCGATCTACCCGGCTTTTCTCTTCACCGGCCGCCGGCCAGCCGGCGCTGCGCCGCGCCCTGGGGGCGCTGGCCTGCGCCCTGGCGCTGTTGGGCGGCTTGATGGCCGCGCCGCGCGGCGCCGGCGCGGCCTGGGATGCGCCGCTTTCGAGCCGGGCGGCCGCGCCGCATTCGGCCAGCAACTCAGGCGCGCCCGCGGCTGCCCAGGATGGGCCGGCCGCGACCTGGACAGGCTTCTATCCCAGCGGCTGGGTGACGGCCCTGCCGCTGAGCACCGGCGTGACCGTCAACGCCGCCGAGGGATTCGATCCGCAGGCAACCCTCTACCGCACCTCCACCAACGGCGGCGTGACCTGGAGCGCCTGGGGCAGCGCGGGGCTGAACGCCAGCCTGATCGACCCCACCACCTTGCAGATCGCGGTCAACGGCCTGACCATGCCTGACAGCAGCCTGCAAAACCGCGTTCAGTTCCAGGTCACCACCGGCGCCAGCCAGGTAGAACAAAGCGCCGCCTACATCCTGCGCGTCGACACGGTGGCCCCGGCCGCGCCGTCGGCCATGGCCAGCACCCCCAGCGTCTGGACCAACGTCAACGGCTTTCGCGAGAGCTGGACCAACCCGGCCGACACCTCAGGCATCGCCGGCGCGTTCTATCGCCTGAACACCGAGCCGGTCTTCCCCTCCGACGGCAGCTTCGTCACCACCACCACCTTCATCGACAACATCCAGGTTCCCAACGAAGGCAGCCACCACATCCTGGTCTGGCTGATGGATGGCGCGGGCAACGTCGATCACGCCAACTATCGCGTACACCTGAACGCGTTCCGCTACGACGCCACCGCGCCGTCGGTGGAGGTGGCCAGCCAGGGCCCGTTGGGGCAAAACGGCTGGTACACAGGCACAGTGACGCTCAACTTCACCCCGGCCGATGCGCTGAGCGGCGTGCAGAGCTGGGGCTGGCGGCTGGACGGCGGCCCGGTTAGCACCGATCTGTCCACCGTCATCAGCGCGGCCGGCGTCCACAATCTGCTGGTGACAGCCGCCGACCATGCCGGCAATGCCATGCCCGCGCTGGCGCGCTCGATCGCCATCGACCCAGAGCTGCCGCAGTTGGGCCACAGCGTCGTTCCCAACCCCAGCGCCAGCGGCTGGTACACCGCGCCCATCACCGTCTCGTTCGTCCTGACCGACCTGGTCTCCGGGCCGGCCGGCGTCACCTGGCAACTGAACAACAACCCGCCCGGCAGCGGCAACACCATCTTCCTCGCCCAGGATGGCCCCTACACCCTGGCTGCCCGCGGCGCGGACCTGGCCGGCAATCAGACCCCGCGGCTCAGCCTCAGCCTGCCGCTGGACAGCCACCCGCCGGTCACCACGCTGGCGCTCAACCCGCCCGCGCCGCAGCCCTCCGGCTTCTACACCCGGCCGGTGACCTTGCAATTCCAGGCCAGCGACGTGCTGCCCACCACGCCGCCCATCGCCGGATCGGGGGTGGCCGGCACGAAAATGCGCATCAACAACGGCCCCTGGCAGGGGGCGCTGGCCCAGTCTTTCACCAATTCCGGCATTTTCCATGTCGACTATTACAGCTTCGACGTGGCTGGCAACCGCGAGATCAGCCGCACCGCGGTCATCTCGGTGGATCTGGAGCCGCCGGACGCCCCCATCGCGCCGGCCATCGCGCCGGCCGATTGGTCGGCCAGCAACGCCTTCAGCCTGAGCTGGCAAAGCCCCCCCGACGCCAGCGGCATCGCCGGCGCCTACGTCTGGATCGGCGTGGGCCTGGTCAATCCGGCGGACGCGGTCTTCTATGCCGAAACCAGCCGCATCGACGGGCTGGCCGCGCCGGGCGAGGGGGAATGGCCAGTGTGGATGGCGCTGCGCGATGGCGCCGGCCACCTGGGCGCGTTCACCCACGTGGGCAACCTGCGCTTCGACGCCTCCCCGCCCACGGTGCAGGCCGAGGTCACGGGGCCGCCCGGCAACGCCGGCTGGCTGCGCGGCCCGGCCCAGGTCGCGCTTTCCATTGCCGACTCGGGCAGCGGCCCGGAGCTGTTGCGCTACCGGCTGAACGGCGGCCCCTGGCAACAAACCGCCAGCGCGGCCACTCTGACCATCAGCGCCGCGGGCCGGCATGTGCTGGACTACTACGGCCAGGACCGGGCCGGCTTTCTGGCTGGGCCCTACATGACCGCGGTGCGCATCGACGCCGACCCGCCGACCGCGCCCGTCGCCGCGGCCGTCACCCCCACCACCTGGAGCAACGCGTCCCAGTGGACGCTGAGCTGGCGCAATCCCATCGACGCCTCAGGCGTCGCGCTGGCGCACTGGAGCTGGCAGCCGCCGGCCACCCCTCAGGACGGCCAGACGCGGCCGGCCGTCAGCCAGACGCTGAGCTTGACGCCGCCGGCCGAAGGGATACACGATCTCTACCTCTGGCTGGAGGACATGGCCGGCAACAGCAGCCTGGATCAGATGGCGGCGTTGCCCGGCGTCATCCGCTATGACGCCACCCCGCCCAACCTGGCGGTGACGCTCTCGCCGGCGCCCAGCGCGTCCGGCTGGTACCGCAGCCCGGTGTTGGTGACCATCGAGGCCAGCGACGACCTGTCTGGCCTGGCCCAGGTGACCTGGCAGGTGAACGACCAGCCGCCCGCCAACAGCCTCTCCTTCCTGATCTCCGACGACGGCAGCCACACCTTGCAGGTGCGCACTCTGGATGTGGCCGGCAACATCAACCAGGAGGAGCATCAACTGCGCATCGACACCCAGGCGCCGCAGGCCCAGCTCATGCCGCTGCCCAGCTATCATCGGGAGACGGCCATCCCGGTGCAGTGGAGCGGCAACGACGGCGAGCCGGCCGGCTCAGGCCTGGCTGGCTTCGATGTGCAGGTGCGCCAGGGCAGCGACGGCCCGTGGCAGTCCTGGCTGAGCAGCGTCAGCGACACCGGCGCCAGCTACACCGGCCAGCGCGGCCAGGCCTACAGCTTCCGCGTGCGCGCCATCGACGCGGCGGGCAATGTGTCGCCCTGGAACAGCTCGGACGGGCGCAACACAGTTCTGGTGGATGCCATCGCCAACGGCGCCTTCAGCACCCAAAATTTCAGCGGCTGGGAAACGGCCGCCGCACTGGGCCTTTCCCTGATCCAGGAGACCGAGCTCTACCCCGGCCAGATCGTGCCGGCCGCGCGGCTGGGCAGCCCCATCTGGCAGGCCTGCGCCGACCCCGGCAACATCCCCACCCTGGAGTGCGGCGATTCCTGGTCCTCCATCGCCCAGTCGTTCACGGTGCCGAACCAGCAGGCCGTGGCGCGGCCGATGCTGGAGTTCTGGTACCGGGTGCAGAGCTACGACCAGATGACCACCACCTCGGCCATTTGGAACATCCGCTGCCCCCTCGACCCCCAGCCACCCTTCCGCTGGGTCGATTCCTTCGACGTAACCGTGCAGGCGGCCGGCGCGGCCGAGCCGGCGGTGCTCCTGCGGGCGGGCAACACCGAGGCGCAGTTCCCCGAGCCCATCGAGTTCCGCGACATGCAGTGGCAGCGGGCCGAGATCGACCTGAGCGCCTACGCCGGCCAGACCATCACTCTGCAACTGGCCTCGCACAACCGTCTGGACAGCCGCTTCAACACCTACACCGACGTCTACGGGATGCGGGTGCGCGGCGCTCTCTCCCAGGTCTTCCTGCCGCTGGCGTCGGTGAATGCCGGACCGGTCGCGCCGCCGGCGGTCTGCTGGCCCAACCGCGGGGCAGACAGTCTGGATGGCGCGGACGCGCCGCTGATGAGCCCGCTCTCCGCTGAGGATTACCTGCGATGACCCCGCCCACCGACAGCCCGCAGCCTTCCCCCCGCCCGACCGGCGACGCCAACGCGGCCAGCGAGACGCTGCATGCCGAGCTGCTCTATGAGCAAGGCATGGCCAGCTATCAGCGGCGCGACTGGCGCAAGGCGCTGGAGAGCTTCACGTGGCTCAAGTCCATCGAACCCAACTGGCCGGGCCTGGATCCGCTGATCGACGAAGCGCGCTGGCTGTTGCAGTTGGAGCAGGCGGAACAGCGCGCCGGCGCCATGCAGGAGGAGGAGGGGGACGAACGGCGGCGCCCTGCGGCCCTGCTGCGCTGGGTCGCCCCCCTGGTGGTGGCGGGCGCGCTGCTGGCCGTGCTGGCCTGGTGGCAAGGGTGGCTGCCCAGCGTCGGCGACCGCCTGGAACATGAGGCCCTGTACAACCGCGGCCAGGCCAGCCTGGCAGTCGGCGATTATCAAGGCGCTCGAGAGGCCTTTTCCAGCCTGCTGGCGCTGGGCCCCGACCGCTTTGCAGCCCAGGCCAACGAGGGGCTGGAGCGGGCCGCCCGCCTGGAACAGGTGGCGCTGGCCTACGAAGAGGCCCACGCGGCGATGCTGGCCGAGGATTGGGACACGGCCGAGGCGCGCCTGCGCTCGATTTTGGCGGTCGATCCGGTCTACGCCGACGCCAGCAGCCTCCTGGATCAGGTGCTGCACCAGCGCGCGGCCTCTACCCTCTTCCGCGCCGGCGTGGCCGCCTATGACGAGGGCCAATATGGCCAGGCCATCGAGCAACTGGAGCGCCTGACCGAGCTGGACGCCAACTATCAACGGGATGCGGTGCGCGAGCTGCTCTTTGTGCTCTACCTGCGCGATGGCCGCGCCCTGCTGGCCATGCCCGACACCAACGCCGACACGATCCGCCAGGCGCTGGCGCGCTTCGGCAAGGCGCTGGCCCTGCGCCCGCGCAATGTCGAGGCGGCAGAAGAACAGCAACTGGCCAACCGCTACCTGAGCGTCCACCAGGCGCTGGAGCGCAACAGCCCGGTCCAGGCCGAGGCGGCGCTGCTGGCCCTGCTGGCGCAGCAGCCCGACTATGCCGGCGGCCAGGCGGCCGAGCTGGCCTACAGCCTGCTCTTGCAGCGCGGCGAGGGGGCGCGTGCCGCCGGCGACGTGGCCGGAGCAGCCCGGGCCTTCGAGCAGGCGCAGGGGCTGGCGGTGGCCGATCCCTCCCAGGCGCAGGAGGCGCTGCGCCAGCTTCAGCCGCCGGCCACGGCCACGCCGGAGATGGCGGCCGCGCCGACCCCCTTTGTCCAGGTGCAAGAGGATCTCCTCAACGTGCGGCTGGGCCCGGGCACCGATTTTCCCATCGTCGGCCAGTTGAGCGCGGGCAGCCAGTTGGCGCTGGTGGGCCGCGATGTCAGCGGGGATTGGCTGGTGGTCTGTTGCATCGACGGCAAGCCGGGCTGGGTGGCGGCGCGGCTGGTGAGCACCGAGGCGGATCTGCTGGCGCTGCCGGTGGGGCTGCCCCCCACGCGGGCGCCGGTCGCGCCCACAGCCACTGCGGCGCAAACGCCCGACGTCACCCGGCCGGCCACGGCCACGCCCACGCCCGCGGCCACGGCCACCCCCGCGCCTCAGCCCGCCGACACCCCCGAACCCGCGCCGATCGAGCCGACGCCCACACCGCCGCCGCGCTGAGGACAGAGTCGAGGCTTTGGCCGGTCAGGAGTCGAGGCTTTAGCCGGTCAGGAGTCGAGGCTTTAGCCGGGGCCCGGCGTGGCTCGGTCGGAGACCGGCCACAGCACACAGGAGTCGAGGCTTTAGCCGGTCAGGAGTCGAGGCTTTAGCCGGATTCCGCGCTACACCCGGCTGAAGCCTCGACTCCAAACCATTGAACGACCGGCCACAGCACACAGGAGTCGAGGCTTTAGCCGGTCAGGAGTCGAGGCTTTAGCCGGATTCCGCGCTACACCCGGCTGAAGCCTCGACTCCAAACCATTGAGCGACCGGCCACAGCGAGCACTGATTGACGCGCCTGCCATGATCGTCGAAACCCCATTTGCCGCCAAGCCACAGCCGGCGCCCTGGTATCGCCAGCGCAGCCTGCATCTGATCGTGGCCACCCTGATCTTCCTGGCGCCGCTGCTGGCCCTGCCGCTTGCCTGGTCGCAGGCGCCGGCCAGCCAGCCGCTGGCCCTGCGCGATCAGCCGGTGCTGCGTCTGGTTGCGCTGCCCAGCGGCGCGGCAACCCTGCTCTATGCCCAGACCGCCGGCAACCTGTGGCGCAGCCTGGACGACGGCGCCACCTGGCAACGCGCCGACCTGGGGCTGCCCGCGGCCCGGCCCGGCGCCAGCGCGTTGCTGGACTGGACCGTCAACGCGGCCGATCCCTGGTCGGTGGTTGCGCTGGTGCGCCGGGGGCCAGCGGTCGTGCTGCTGCGCAGCCAGGACGGCGGCGCCAACTGGACGACCAGCGGCCAGTGGGAGGACACGGAAGACGCCGCCGGCCCGCCGCGGGCCTACGCGCTGGCGCTGACCACCGACGCCCGACAGCTCTACCTGACCGATGGCCGCACCATCTGGCATGGCGACCTGAGCGAACGCACCTGGGATAGCCTGGGCCCGCTGCCGGAGAGCGCCGCGGCCGGGCTGCGGCTGCTGGCGGTGGACGGCGAGGATGCGGCGCTGCTCTACACCTCCAGCGGCAGCGGCCTGTGGCGCAGCCAGGATCAGGGGCTGAGTTGGCAGCCGGCCGGCGACCTGCCGCCGCTGGTTGAGCTGGGCAGCCTGGCCACGACCCGCCAGCGGCGCGGATTGGTCTTTGCCGGCGGCCGCGCCCTGGTCTTCACCAGCGCCGACGGCGGGGAGCACTGGGACGCGGCTGAGCTGCCGGGCGGGGAGGGCATGGTGGCCAGCCTGTTGGTCGATCCGCGGGTGGGCGAAACCCTCTTTGCGCTCGATGGCCGCGGCCGGATTTTCCGTTCCGACGACGCGGGGCAGCGCTGGCAGGCTGTGGGCGAGACCGCGGGCCAGACGCTGAGCGCGCTGGCGCTCAACCCGGTGCAGCGCGACCGGCTCTACAGCGCGGGCAACGACGGCATCTGGTCACAGCCGGTGACGCTGCTGACCCCCACGCCGACCCCCACCGCCACCGCCAGCCCCACGGCCACCGCCACGCCCACGGCCACACCCACAGCCACGCCCACGGCGACAGCCACCCCAACGGCCACGGCCACGGCGACGGCCACCCCCACGGCTACCTCCACGGCTACCCCCACGGCCACGGCTACCGGAACGCCTGCGCGCACCGCCGCCGCGCCGCGGCCAACCACGGCGACGGCCGCGGCCACAGCCGCGATCTCCCCCATCGCGTCGCCGGCCCAGCCCGACGCCACGCCGCCGGCCAGCACACCGCCCCCCGGCGGAGAAGTTCCGACGCCGACCAGCGCGCCGCCTGAACCCACCGGCGCGCCCACCCTGCCGCCCACGCCTCCGCCGCGATGAAGAGCAACTTCGCCCGGCTGCGCTTCAACGAGCTGCGCTACAGCATTCCCATCAAATGGCTGCTGCTGGCCATCGGCATCTGGCAGCTCACCCAGGGGACGCCGCCGCCCACCCCTGCGCTGGTGGGGCTGTATGGCCTGTTAACCATCGCCGCCACCCTCTACTTCGCCCTGGTTCCCGCCGACCATGTGCAGTCCACGCTGCCCTACTGGCTCTCGCAGATCGTCGATGTGCTCTTCGTCACGGCGCTGATCGCGCTGGGCGAAGGGTTGGCCAGCCCCCTCTACCTCTTCTACCCCATCCTGGCGCTCAAGTCGCTGGTCTACGGGCCTGACGCGCGCTGGCTGGTGTGGCTGCCCTTCGCCTATGGGCCGCTCTACGCCGCGGCGCTGGCGCTGGCCTATGGCGGCCTGGGCTTTTTGGCCGACCCCCTCTTTCTGGCCCGCTACCTGCTGCTGCTCCTGCTGATCTTTGGCATCGCCGGCGCCAGCCTGGTGATGGCCGGGCGGCTGAGCGAGGTGGACCGTCTGCGCGTGGCGCTGGCCGCACGCAGCGAAGACCTGGCCGCCCAGGCGCGGGCCATGCAGCGCACCGCCACCGACCTGGGGGACCGCGTGCTGGAGCTGCGCGCCCTGCAAGAGATCGCCAAGGCGCTGTCGGCCACCCTCTACCTCAACGACACCCTGCACACCATCGCCGACCGCCTCAGCCGGCTGGTGGAGTCGCCCTACTGCGCGGTGGCGCTGCTGGATGGCGAAGGCCAGGCGCTGGGCACGTTGATCGCGCCGCAGGGCGCGGCCGCGCCGCTGAACCGGCCGGCGCCGCTGGATCAGCCGGCCGGCCTGCATGAGGCGCTCTACGCAGGTCGCAGTCAACTGTTGACCCCCGGGCCCGGCAGCGACGGCCCGGCCGGGGTGTTGGCGCTGACGCAGGTCTGGCCGGTGGCCGGCCTGGAGGTGACGCCGATGATGGTGCGCGGCCAGCCCATCGGCGCGCTGTTGGTGGGGGTGGGGGGCGACCAGGGCAGTGCAATCCAGCGCGGCCTGGCCGAGAGCTTCGCCTACTTCGCGGCTACCGCGGTGGAGAATGCCCGGCTCTACAGCGACGCGGCCGACAAGCGGCGTGAACTGGAGGCGGTGCTGGCCGGCATCGGCGATGGCGTGCTGGTGGCCGACGCCGAGGGGCGGCTGTTGCTGATGAACCCAGTGGCGGCGCGCCTCTGCGCGCTGGAAGCGCCGCCGGCCGGCGCGCTGCTGCGGGGCTTGGTGCCGGCCGACGATCTGGTCGACCTGTTGGAGGAAACCACCGCGGCCGGCCACGTGCTGATCCGCGAGCTGCCCATGGTCGCGGCCGGGACGGCCAGCGACGGCCAGCCGCGCACCTTCCAGGCGCTGGCCGCGCCCCTGGTTCGCGCCACGGAGGCGGGCGAGCAGATCGGCGGCGTGGTGGTGGTGCTGCGCGACATCACCGCCCAAAAGGAGCTGGAACGGATGAAGTCCAACTTCCTCTCGGTGGTGTCGCATGAGCTGAAGACGCCGCTGCACTCCATCAAGGGCTTCGTGGACATCATCCTGATGGGCAAGACTGGCCCGGTTACCGACCTGCAGCGCGATTTTCTCGGCACGGTGCAGGAGCAGACCGGCCATTTGCAGCGGCTGATCGAAGATCTGCTGGAGTTCAGCCGGCTGGAATCGGGGCAGGTGCGGCTGAGGCCGGTGCTGCTGCCGCCGGGCGAGCTGCTCGCCGCGGTGATGGACAAGCTGGCGCCGCTGGCTGAGAAGAAGGGGCTGACCCTGAGCTGCTCGGCCGCCGACCTGCCGGAGATCGAGGCCGACCCCATGCGCCTGGAGCAGGTGCTGACCAACCTGGTGGAGAACGCGATCAAGTTCACCTCCGAGGGCGGACGGGTGCAGGTGGCTGGCTGGGCCGCGGCGGATGGGGTGGAGATCGCCGTGATCGACAGCGGCATCGGCGTGCCGGTGGAGGAGCGGGAGCGCATCTTCGACCGCTTCTATCAGGTGGACAGCAGCGCGCGGCGGCGCTACAAGGGCACGGGGCTGGGATTGACCATCTGCAAACACATTGTCACGCAGCACGGCGGCCGCATCTGGGTGGAGGATGCCGAAGGCGGCGGCAGCGCGTTCCACCTGGCGCTCCCGGCCCGCTTTCCCTCGGAGACAGCCAGCGGCGAGGCCGCGCTGGACTTCGGCGCGCTGGCTGCGCGTTGAACGCAGCCAGCGCGCTCGATATTTGGCAGCCTGGAAAGGGTGTGCTAGAATAGCCCGTGAAGGTGTCGGCGAGGTTTGGCTTGTTTCTCCCAGGGCAAGACACAAGATACTCCCTCACCTCCGTGGCCAGGTGCGTTCCTCCCCCGCCCGCGCATTGGTGGCCTTGGTTTTTTTCTGAACGTCGCACCTTCATGTACCTGCAGACCCGGCGCATAGCGCCGGGTCTGTCATTTTCCGCGCCAAGCTGCCAACCTTGCCAAGAGGCTGGCAGCCTTCATTTCCACCCCTACGCCAGCCCCATCTCCACCACGTGCAGCACGCCAGGCACGCGGCCGATGCGCTCCAGACGGGGGGCGTCCACGTAGTCGCTGCCGGTGTAGACCACGAAGCCCAGCAGACCGATGTAGACCGCGGCCGTGGCCAGCTCGACCATGGGCAGGCGGGCGGCGGGGATGCGTTTGAGCAGCGCGATGCCGGCCAGAATCTGGCCGGCCAGCTTGGTGCGACCGGTGAAGCTGCCGGGCAACGCCTCCACGCTGGCCTGGGTTGCGCCCAGGGTCTCGGCCGGCTGTTGGCTGGCAGCCACCATCTCGGCCACCTGGTCGCGCACCAGGTCAGCCTGCAAGGCTGCGCCGATGAACTGGCTCATGCCCTCCCCCGCCTGAAGCTGCTCGATCCAGGCAGCGGCCTGTTGCCGCAGCGCGCTGGTCGCGTCCTGGCCCAGCGCGGCCAGCAGGCTGTCATAGGCCTGCAGGAGAAAAGTGACCGCCTTGGCCGTCAACCGCGAGACCTGTTGGCCCAATTTAGCTGCCAACTCGGCCAGCTCGCCGCTGACCAAGCGGGCCGCCTGCTTGAGCAGGGCCGTATCCAGCCCCAGCAGCCCGGCCAGGGTGTCCTTGCCGAAGGCGCCCACGCCCCCCAGCACCTGGTCGATGGCATCGTTGGCCGCGGCGACCAGCTCATCGCGGCTGGCCACAGGCGCGCGGCCGCGGGTCAGCGCCGCCGTGACCGCCACGTCGCCCCCTGTCAGCTCCAGCGGCGTCTCCAACAGCGCCAGCAGATCGTCGAAGCCGGCCGGCTCAGCCTGGGCGGCCGCCGAACGGGTTTCGACCTCCTCCTCCGCGGCCTCGGCCGCCATCAGCCCCTCGGCCACGCGCAGGGAGGCCGCGGCCTGGGCCAGCAGGCTCTGCTCGGCGCCCAGTCGCACGTTGGGGTCATCGTCGGCGAGAAAGGCTGTGGTCTGGTCGAGCAGCTCGGCTGAGCGTTCAGCCAGGCTCTCGGCCCGATCGGCCAGCGTGTCGGCCAAGGCCGCGCCTGGCTTGGCTGAGCGGCTCTCGGCCGGCTCTGGGGCGAACAGGCTGCGCAATTCTTCAGCATAGGCGGCCACGGTCGCCTGGTAGTCGTTGGTGGTCATGGTGCGTTCTCCTGGGCAGATGGCAAGGGAGGATGATGATCGATGTGCGATGCTATTCAGGATAAACGGAAACGGCGGTCGCTTTCCGTCGCGCTGAAGGCAAAAGTATCATGCCCGGGGCGATTTGACAAACCCCTGCCTCACCGGTATAATTGCCAAGGTGTGCGGGGCTGTAGCTCAGTTGGGAGAGCGCTACAATCGCACTGTAGAGGCCAAGGGTTCGAATCCCTTCAGCTCCACCTGCACCTGGCTGCACAGGCAGCATATTTACAAGACCAAGTCCGGGGCTGTAGCTCAGCTGGGAGAGCACCACAATGGCATTGTGGGGGTCAAGGGTTCAAGTCCCTTCAGCTCCACCTGGATCAAGAGATGGCAACTTTGAAGAAAGTTGCCATCTCTGCATTTCCGGGCTTGACAACCCTGCCCATCTGGCCTATACTCCGGCTTCCAACTGAACATCCAACGACTGCGAACAGGAGCAGTAGGCCAGCGTTGCAGAGAGCGGGCGGATGGTGCAAGCCCGCAGGCGTCGCAACGCACGCCCAGGCCGAACTCACCTGGGAGTTGCGCCCGTGAACGTAGCAGACCTAGCGGCCGCCGGCTGACCTCGTTATCGGTCCCTGAGTGGAGGACGGAGTGAATGGTTAACGGTTAATGGTTAACCGATCACCGATCACCGATCACCGTTTACCGATCACCGATCACCGATCACCGATCACCGTCCTCAAACAGGGTGGCACCGCGGAGCGCACGTCTTCGTCCCTGACCGGACGAGGGCGTTTTTTATTTACTGAGGAAGCCGGGCTTTTCGGAAAAAGCCCGGCTTCTCGCCAGGAGTGCAATCATGTCAGACAAATACATCCCACAAGAGATCGAACCCAAATGGCAGGCGCAGTGGGCGGCCGACGGGCTGTACGCGACCGTCGAGGACCCGAACAAAGAGAAGTACTATTTTCTGACCATGCTCCCTTATCCGTCGGGCGACCTGCACATCGGCCACTGGTACGCGATGACTCCCAGCGACGCGGCCGCGCGCTATCGCCGCATGTTGGGCTACAACGTCTTCTTTCCCATCGGCTTCGACGCCTTTGGCCTGCCGGCCGAGAACGCGGCCATCAAGCACGGCGTCCACCCCCACACCTGGACGCTGGCCAACATCGCCAACATGCGCCGCCAACTGCGCTCCATGGGCGCGATGTGGGCCTGGGACCGCGAGGCGGTGAGCTGCGACCCGGAATACTACAAGTGGACCCAGTGGTTTTTCCTGAAGCTGTACGACATGGGCCTGGCCTACAAGGAGTTCGCGCCGGTGGACTGGTGCCCCACCTGCAACACCACCTTGGCGCGCGAGCAGGTCTGGGGCGACGACCGCCACTGCGAGCGCTGCGGCACGCCGGTGATCAAGAAGGAGCTGAACCAGTGGAAGTTTCGCATCACCCTCTATGCCCAGGAGCTGCTGGATGGCCTGGAGACCATCGACTGGCCAGAGCGGGTCAAGACCATGCAGACCAACTGGATCGGCCGCTCGGAGGGCGCGGAGGTGCAGTTTTCGGTCAGCGCTGACCTGCCGCCGATCACCGTCTTCACCACCCGGCCCGACACCCTGTGGGGCGCGACCTTCATGGTGCTGGCGCCGGAGCATCCGCTGGTGGCCCGCATCACCACCGACCAGCAACGCGCCGCGGTGGATGCCTACGTGCAGCAGGCGGCGCGCATGGACGAGATCCAGCGCGGCGCGGCCGACAAGGAGAAGACCGGCGTCTTCACCGGCGCCCACGCCATCAACCCGGTCAACGGCGCGCGCGTGCCGATCTGGATCGCCGACTACGTGCTGATGACCTATGGCACGGGCGCGATCATGGCGGTGCCGGCGCACGACGAGCGCGACTTCGACTTCGCGTTGAAATACGACCTGCCCATCGTGCCGGTGATCGACCGGCCCGACGGCCGCGCCAAGAGCGTGGTCTGGGAAGGATCGGTGACCGACGGCTTCGAGGCCGCCTTGCAGGCCGCGCGCATCGCCTACAAGTATCTGACCATCGAGGGCCGCGGTCGCTTCCTGGGCGTGCCGCTGGAAAGCGACGCCGAGATCGACGCCTACACCGCCATCCTGCAAGGGCATCTGCGCCCCGGCCACTGGGCCGACATCGTGGGCCGGCGCTGGCAGGTGATCTTCGACGACGGCCCACTGACGCTGGACTCGGCCGCGGCTGACGCGGCGATCATGGCCCGCTGTCACGCCGGCTACGACTACATGCGCCAGTTCGGCACGGTCATGGCCATGTGGCATGACGTGGCCTGGTATCGTGACGTGCTCTTCCACCACGACTATGGAACCATGATCAACTCCGGCGCGTTTTCTGGCGCGCCGGGCGACCGCGCCAAGGCCGAGGTGACCGCCTGGCTGGCCGCGCAGGGCACAGGCAAGGCCGCGGTCAACTATCGCCTGCGCGATTGGCTGATCAGCCGCCAGCGCTACTGGGGCGCGCCGATTCCCATGATCGACTGCCCCAACTGCGGCGTCGTGCCGGTACCCTACGGCGACCTGCCGGTGCTGCTGCCGGAGGATGCCCAGTTCCTGCCCACCGGCGAGAGCCCGCTGAAGCATCACGATGGTTTCCGGCGGGTGAAGTGTCCCAAATGCGGCGGCGAGGCCGAGCGCGAGACCGACACCATGGACACCTTCATGTGCTCCTCCTGGTATCACTACGCCTATGTCTCGCCCAATTACAAGGCCGGCCAGCCGCTGAGCCCCAACGACACGCCGTGGGACGAGGAGACGGGCGCGTACTGGCTGCCGGTGGATCAGTACACCGGCGGCATCGAGCACGCCACCATGCACCTGATCTACACCCGCTTCTTCACCAAGGCCATGCGGGATATGGAACTGATCCCCTTCGACGAGCCGATGCTGCGGCTGTTCAACCAGGGCATGATCCTGGGCGAGGACAACGAGAAGATGTCCAAGAGCCGCGGCAACGTGGTGGCGCCCGATGCCCTGGTGGAGCGCTACGGCGCCGACGTCATCCGCGCCTACCTGATGTTCATCGGCCCCTGGGAACTGGGCGGACCGTGGAACAGCAAGGGCATCGAAGGGGTGGCGCGCTTCCTGAACGACGTCTGGAGCCTGGCCGTGGACGAGGGCGCACAAGCCGGAAACCCGTCCTACGGCGCAAAGGATGTGCGTGACCTGCGCCGGGCCGTCCATCAGACCATCCGCGACGCGACCGACGACATCGAGGCCTTCAAGTTCAACACCGTCGTCGCCAAGCTGATGGCGCTGCGCAACGCGCTGAAGGGCGCGCGCGCGGCTGGCCTGCACGGCACTGAGGTCTGGAACGAAGGGCTGGACAGCCTGCTGCTGCTGCTGGCCCCCATCGCGCCGCACATCAGCGAAGAGCTGTGGCAGCGCCGCCACCCTGGCCCCAGCGTCCATGTGCAGCGCTGGCCGACCTGGGACGCGGACACGGCCAGGGAGGATGTCGTCACCCTGATCGTCCAGGTCAACGGCAAGGTGCGCGGCAAGATCGAGGTTCCGGCCGGCGTGGATGAAGCCGCGGCGCGCGAGCTGGCT
The DNA here is from genome assembly GCA_029558955.1 of Chloroflexota bacterium. Lineage (GTDB taxonomy): Bacteria > Chloroflexota > Anaerolineae > JAAEKA01 > JAAEKA01 > JAAEKA01. The sequence continues at coordinate 3,080 of JAKQCW010000312.1, read as the reverse complement.
CTGGCCGATCCCAATGTCCAGCGCCACATCGCCGGCAAGCCGGTGCGCAAGGTGATCGTGGCCGGCGGCAAGCTGGTCAACATCGTGCTGTAAGCTGAACAGGGGGAGGGGCGAGCCGGGTGGCTACGCTCCCCCTCCTCCTCTCCCGCCTCACCCCCTCCCTCACCCTATCCACGCATGCAACGTTCCCTGCCCCTCGGCCGGCCCGACTTCGACGTGGACCCTGGCCAGCAGCAAGAAGCCATCGAGCGCTACGACGACGGGCGCGGATTGATCGGCGGCGACCCCAACCGCCGCCCGGCCCACGTGCGCTGGCGACCGATTCCCGAACAGCAGCCTTACTTCCGCCTGATCGACATCAGCGCGGAGAAGCGGGCGCGGCTGGCGGGCTTTCTCGCAGGGGAAGCTGCCGGCTCGGTCGGGGATGTGGCCGCCCATCGACCGCTGGAGATCGAGATCGGCTTTGGCATGGGAGAATTTCTGGCGGGGCGGGCGCAGGCGCAGGCAGAGCGGCGCTTTTTGGGCTTCGAGGTCAAGCGAGACCTCTGCCGGCTGGCGATCAGATCGCTTCTGCAGGCCGGGCTGGACAACGTGTGGATCAGCGACGACGACGCGCGCTGGGCGCTGCCGCAACTGGGGCTGGATGGCCGGGTGGCTGTGATCCACGTGCTCTACCCCGATCCCTGGTGGAAACGGCGTCACCAGGTCAAGCGGCTGTTCAGCCTGCCCTTCCTGGACCTGGTGCATCAACTGCTGATCCCCGGCGGCCTGCTGCACGTGCGCAGCGACGTGGAAGGCTACGCCCAGCTCATCCAGCAGGTGGTGGCTGAACACGGCGGCTTTTCCGCCAACGATCCCGCCCTGGCCGCGCCCTTCGACGCCGATCCGCCCACGCGGCGCGAGGCCTACTGCCGTGAAATTGACCGCCCCTATTGGGTGTTGGGATTTCGCAAGGAAGCGAGAGCCGAAATCAGAGGTTGCTGAAAGGTAACTGTTCAGCCGGTGGTTTCCAACCACCGGGCCGCCGCCGCGCCGATCAATCGGCCGCGCTGCGGTAGTACGCGATGACCTGCCGCAATGTTTCGTCCAGGGGAATGGTGGGCTGCCAGCCGATCGTCCCGCCGATCTTGCTGATATCGGGCACGCGGCGCAACATGTCCTCGAAGCCCTCGGCATAGGCCTGGGCATAGGGCACCAGGCTGATCTGCTCCCGCCAGCCGCTCTCTTCGCCATCGTTCACCAGGGCCAGCGTCCGCCGCGCCACATCGAGGATCGAGACCTCCTCGGTGGACCCGATGTTGAACACCTGCCCCACGGCCCGCGGCGTCTCCGCCAGGCCCGCGATGGCCCGCACCGCGTCCAGCACATTGCAGAAACAGCGGGTCTGCGAGCCGTCGCCATAGACGGTCAACGGCTGTCTGCCCAGCGCCTGCTGCACGAAGCGCGGGATGACCATGCCATATTGGCCGGTCTGGCGCGGGCCGACGGTGTTGAACAGCCGGAAAACCACCACCGGCAGCTCATGCTCACGGTGATAGGCCAGCGCCAGGAACTCGTCCACCATCTTGGACGCGGCATAGGCCCAGCGGTTGCGCGCGGTCGGCCCCAGGGTCACATCGTCGCTCTCGGCATAGGGCACATGCTCGCTCTTGCCATAGACCTCCGAGGTGGAGGCGACCAGCACCTTGGCGCGATAGCGCAGCGCGGCCTTGAGCACCGCCTCGGTGCCCATGACGTTGGTCTCGATGGTGTGCACCGGGTTCTGGATGATCAACTGCACACCGACCGCGGCCGCCAGGTGATAGATCACATCGCATTCGCTGACCAGGCGATCCAGCACCATCTCGTTGCCGATGGTCTCGATGGCAAAGCGAAAGCGCTCATGGTCCATGAGATGGCGGATGTTCTCCAGGCTGCCGGTGGAGAGGTCGTCGATGATGGTGACATGCTGGCCGCGGCCCAGCAGCGTCTCAGCCAGGTGCGATCCGATGAAGCCGGCGCCGCCGGTGATGAGGGTTCGGGTCATGGTAGGTAAGTAGATAGGTGATTGGGTGGATGGGCGGATCGGTGCGCTGTAGCAAAAAGCCGACGAACGGCTGGCGCCGGTCAATCGGCTATGCGACAGGCGCCCCCGGCAGGACTCGAACCTGCGACCAAGGGTTTAGGAAACCCCTGCTCTGTCCTCTGAGCTACGGGGGCGTGGGTGCGGCCATGATAGCACAATGTGACGTGGCGGGCAAGCTAGGCGGCACGCGCTTCCCTCCGCTATTCCACCCCCGCCAGATGCTCAGTGCGGTTCTGGAAGTGCAGGCGCCAGGTCTCGCGACGGGGCAGTTCGACATACTCGAAGTGGCTGATGCCGGTGTTGGTGTTCCAGATCTCCGTGCGCCGCCAGGGGCCGATGTTGAAGATGTGGTCGAAGGCGGCCTCCACCACGCCGCCGTGGCAGACGGCCAGAATGGTCTTGCCGCGGCAGCACTCCACCAGCTCCTCGATGAACAGGCCAACGCGGGTGCGGAAATGCATGAAGGTCTCGCCGCCAGGAACCAGCGGGGTGGTGGTGGCGAAGGGCCGTTCGCTGGCCCAGTAGTCCGAATAGGCGGTGGGCAGCTCGTTGGGCGGCCAGGGGCTGTGATCGAAGCGGTTGTTGCCGATCTCGCGCAGGCGGTCATCCCAATGCACCTCGACGTTGTAGGCGCGGGCCAGCGGTGCGACGGTCTCACGCGCCCGCTGCATGGTGCTGGCGTAGAGCGTGTCGAAGGCGGGCAGACGGCCGGGCAGCCAGCCGGCCAGCGCCTCCGCCTGGCGTTTGCCCAGGTCGGTCAGGCCCGCGTCCAGGTTGCCCCCTGCCCAGTCTTGCAGGTTGACAAAGCTCTGGCCGTGGCGAATCAAGTACAAATGCATTGCTAAACCTCACATGCCCCCACAAGCTGGGGGCGTTACGATGGCGTCTCTGACATCTAGTACAAGATGGCGTAAATAACTCTTCAGTTTACCTGCTCCCGGCGGATCCGTGATCCGCCGGGTTTGCGCCCACAACGCCGCCGGTTCACGGAACCGGCTTGAGCAGTGAGTGAAGA
>JAKQCW010000299.1 GCA_029558955.1 Chloroflexota bacterium | reverse complement strand
GATGGCAGGCAAATCCCGCAGGTGGATCAGCTACGAGATCAAGGCGGGCAACTTGCTGGCGTTGAACGTAGGCAACCGCGGCCAGCGCGTGCCGGACTGGCACCTCGACCCACTCAAGCACGAGCTGATCCAGTCCGTCCTCAAGCTGACCAGGGGTGCGGACCCTTGGCAGCTCTACCATGCACTGCTGCAACCGCGCTCGATGCTGCGGGGGCGTTCGGCACTGGAGGGCGTGACTGCCAGCAATCTCGACAAGCTCGCCATGGCAGTGAGCACGGCCGTGAAGGAAAGCGAATGGACCCCGCCGCGAGTCGGGGTCGCCTAGCAGGGGAAGCCACAGAATTTGGGAAAAATCGTACGCTAAACGCCAGCGCTGGCCTCGTCTCGGGTGCTGACGGTATGGCAAGAACAATTCACGAGCCCTTGAAGAATGCCGCACGCCTCGACGGGTCGTGCGCCGGCGCACTTTTCACGCAAGGCCGTCAAATGCAGCCTTAGCTGCAACAACGCCTCGACCCGCGCCTCCACCTGCCGGATATGGTCATCCAGCAGGGCATTCACTTTTCCGCAATCCTGGGTGGGGCTGTCCCACAGGTTCAGTAAGGTCCGAATCTCGCCCAGCGACATGTCCAGCGAACGGCAGTGGCGAATGAACTGCATGCGCTTGACTTGCTCCTCGCCGTACAGCCGATAGTTCCCGCTGCTTCGCGCCGGCTCAGGCAATAGCCCTTCCTTTTCGTAGTAACGAATGGTCACGACCTCGCATCCCGTGCGCTGCGCCAGTTCGCCGATCCTGATTTCCATGCTGGTCCTCCAATGCTTGACCCTATAGCCACTATAGGGATTTTAATGCATTTGAACGAATGACGACGCCGAGGAATTGCTATGAGTTGCGGATCAAGCGGGTACGGTTGTGCTGATGCTCCCGTTCTCAAATCAGAAACACAGACCAGCGCCACTACCGGGGTGGCGGTTGCCGTCTATCACATCGAGAACATGGACTGCCCCACGGAAGAAGCGCTGATCCGGGGCAAGCTGGGCGGCGTGCCCGGCGTGGTGGAGCTCGATTTCAACCTGATGCGGCGCACCTTGACCGTGCGGCACACCCTGGCGTCGTTGGCCCCCGTGGAACAAGCCTTGGCGGCTGTCGATATGCAGGCGGTGCGACAGGACGACCGCTCGGCGGTGCAGACCACCCGCCTTGCCATCGCCAAGATGGATTGTCCGTCCGAGGAGGCGCTGATCCGCAGCAATCTCGCCACGCTGGCCGGTGTGATCGATCTCGACTTCAACCTGATGCAACGCACGCTCACCGTGCGCCATGCCCCAGCCGTGCTGCCTGACGTGCTGGGTGCTCTGCAATCGCTCGGCTTCGAGGCCCAAGTGCTCGAAGAAGCCAACCGCACGCCTGCGTCATCAGCACCGGGGCAGACCACGACCCATTGGTGGCCGCTCGGCATCTCGCTAGTCGCCGCTGTTGCGGCGGAGGCCGTGTACTGGCTCCAAGGCGGCAATCATTGGTCGGTGATGGTTCTGGCTCTGGTCGCCATCCTCACCGGTGGCCTGTCCACCTACAAGAAAGGATGGATTGCCCTCAAGAACCGCAACCTCAACATGAACGCCCTGATGTCGATTGCCGTCACCGGGGCCATGTTGATCGGGCACTGGCCGGAGGCGGCGATGGTGATGGTGTTGTTCGCTTTGGCCGAGGTCATCGAGGCCAAGTCGCTGGACCGCGCCCGCAACGCCATCGCGGGGCTGCTCGATCTGGCCCCGGAGCGAGCCACGGTGCAACAGCCTGATGGCTCATGGCGCGAGGTGGATGCCAAGCAGGTTGCGATCGGCAGCCGGGTGCGAGTGCGGCCTGGCGAACGCATCGCCCTCGATGGGGAGGTCGTAGAAGGCCGCTCGACCGTGAACCAAGCGCCGATCACCGGGGAGAGTCTGCCCGTCGACAAGGGCCTAGGCGATCCCGTCTTTGCGGGTTCCCTCAACGAGTCAGGCTCGTTCGAGTACCGTGTCACGGCGCTGGCGAACAACTCCACGCTGGCCCGCATCATTCATGCGGTGGAGGCCGCACAAGGCAGCCGCGCGCCGACCCAGCGCTTCGTGGATCAGTTCGCGCGCTGGTACACGCCCGCCGTATTCGCCTTGGCCGTGGTCGTCGCACTGGTGCCGCCGCTCTTTGTGGGAGCGGCATGGCTGGATTGGATCTATCGGGCGCTGGTTTTGCTGGTGATCGCCTGCCCGTGCGCGCTGGTGATTTCGACACCCGTCAGCATCGTCAGCGGGTTGGCCGCAGCGGCACGCCACGGCATTCTCATCAAGGGCGGCGTGTATTTGGAAGAGGGCCGCAAGCTGCGCTGGCTGGCCTTGGACAAGACCGGCACCATCACCCACGGCAAGCCCGCGCAGACCGACTTCGTTGCCTTGGGTAACGCTTCGCCCCAGCACGCCCGTAGTCTCGCGGCCAGCCTGGCCAGCCGCTCCGACCATCCGGTGTCCAAGGCAATCGCGCAAGCCGCCCTTGCCGACGGCGTGGCGCTGCGCGAAGTCGCGGAATTCGCCGCATTGCCCGGCCGAGGCGTGCGCGGCGTGATCGACGGAGTGGCCTATCACCTCGGCAACCATCGGATGCTCGACGAGCTGGGACATTGCTCCCCCGCAATGGAACAACGCATCACCGCACTGGAAGCCGAGGGTAAGACGGCGGTGATGCTGGTGGAGCCCGAGGGCGTGCAGGCGCTCATGGCAGTGGCCGACACCATCAAGGACAGCAGCCGGAGCGCCGTGGCCGAACTGCACGCGCTGGGCATCCAGACCATGATGCTGACCGGCGACAACCCACACACCGCCAAGGCGATTGCCACACAGGCCGGGATCGACCGCGCACAAGGCAACCTGCTCCCCGATGACAAACTGCGCGAGATCGAAGCGCTTGCCCAGTCCGGCGGGGTCGGCATGGTCGGTGATGGAATCAACGACGCTCCGGCGTTGGCTCGTGCCGACATTGGCTTCGCGATGGGCGCGGCGGGCACCGACACGGCCATCGAGACGGCCGACGTGGCGCTGATGGACGATGACCTGCGCAAGATTCCGACCTTCGTGCGGCTGTCCCGCACCACGGCACAGGTGCTCACACAGAACATCGCGCTTGCGCTGGGCATCAAGGCCGTGTTCCTGGTGCTCACCTTCACCGGCCACGCGACCATGTGGATGGCGGTGTTCGCCGACATGGGAGCTAGCCTGCTGGTGGTGGGCAATGGCTTGAGGCTGCTGCGCCGATGAGTTGGAAATTCGTGCTGTATGACTGGGCCGGTCTGAATCTCGCGCTATTTCAAGCGATCAATGCTGGGACGCCCGCAGTGCTGTGGCCGCTGGCGTCGCTCTTCAGCCTAATCGGCAGCTACTGGACCGCGCCCCTAAGGAAGGTCTGAACAACCCGCTCTGCCGCCCGGATTGCGGCATCGTGGCGCCGGCCTGGCGTCGCTTTCGAGCCGGATTTCGCCCGTGCAGGGCGGTTTTTGGCGGGTTTCCCCGCCTTACGGACGCACTGCTCCCGTCGTCGGCAACAAACGCCGGCGCGCCATCCACAGGTTCGACAGCGCGAACAGCGTCAGCACCTGCGCCGCGTTCTTCGCCAGGCCGCGGTAGCGCACCTTCGTGTAGCCGAACTGGCGCTTGATCACCCGGAACGGGTGCTCCACCTTCGCCCGCAGACTGGCCTTGTAGCGCTCCCACCGCTCGGCGTAGCGCCGCTCGCGCTCGTTCTTCATCGCACGCAGCTTCGACGGCTTCTCCGCGATCAGGAATCCGGCGTCCACGTCCTGCAGCTCCTCGCGCTTCTCGGCACCCGTGTAGCCGCTGTCGCCGCACACCGTGTCTTCCCGGCCGTGCAGCAGCTTGTACACCTGCGTCACGTCGGCCACGTTCGCCGCCGTGCATTCCACGTGGTGCACCAGACCGGACGCGTCATCCACGCCGATGTGCGCCTTCATCCCGAAGAACCACTGGTTGCCCTTCTTGGTCTGGTGCATCGCCGGATCGCGCTCGCCCGCCTTGTTCTTGGTCGAGCTCGGCGCACTGATGATCGTGGCATCCACGATCGTGCCACTGCGCAGGCTCAGGCCCTTGCGCTGAAGATGGGCGTTGACCTGCTCGAAGAGCTTCTCGGCCAGCCCGTGCGTCTCCAACAGCCGGCGGAAGTTGAGGATCGTCGTCTCGTCCGGGATGTCGGCAAGCCCGCCCAACTGCGCGAAGCGGCGCATCACCGGCGTGTCGTACAAGGCTTCTTCCATCGCCGGGTCGCTGAGCGCATACCACTGCTGCAGGAAGTGGATGCGCAGCATCGTCGCCAACGGATAGGGCTGGCGACCGGGACGGCCCATCTTCGGGTAGTGCGGCTCGATCAGACCCAGCAGCGCCTGCCACGGCACCACCTGCTCCATCTCCGCCAAAAACACCTCGCGCCGCGTGCGCTTGCGGCTCCCCAGACCCTCGGCATCACCGAACGACAGCTGCATCGCACTCACCCCGATCACGGTGAGGCATTGTCGCGCAAT
>JAKQCW010000298.1 GCA_029558955.1 Chloroflexota bacterium | reverse complement strand
GACCGGGTTGGTCTTGACATAGAGGTTCACCGTCAGCGGCTGGCTGCCCGAGCCGCTGAGGGCATCTTCGATGCCGAACTCCACCTGGGTCACGTCCATCCCGTTGGGAAGCCCAAACGCCGCCAGGTCGAACACCCGCAGGTAGGCGTTGTTGGTATGGCCGCTACCGTTGTTGCAAGACACCGAGTTCAACGCCACGATGGACTGGGACACCGAGTGAGTGATGGTCACCAGACCGTCAGGCGTCGCCGGGCGACTGGGGGTCACGGTCTGGCCAGCGCCGGTTCCGGCGGCGGACAGAGCGTTGTCGCCGATGGTCGCCGGCTGCCGGGCAGCCGCCTTGGCCGCTGCGTCAGCACTGACGGCGTAGGCCGGCGTGTGCGTGGGCAGGATCAGGTCGGGCGCCGAGAGGTTCTCCTCGTCGATGACCCAGTTCAGCGTGCCGCCGCCCGTGTTGGCCACCGTCAGCATCTGCTGCGTCGAGGTATTGGTCGGCTGCGTGCTGGCCATGCTCAGTGGGCTGACGTCGATGTTGGGATCGTTGCCCACACCGCTGACCTCAAGACACCATTGGACCAAGGCGCCGGTGTCGCCGCCAGCGTTGTCGCTGACAGTGAGGCGCCAGGTGGCCATGCTGCTCAGGCCGTCGTAGGCCGACAGCAGCGATGTGTTGGCAGGATCGCCGCCCACCAGGTCGCCGGCGATGGTCGGCGTTGCGGCGAGACAGGTACTCTCCACGTTGCCGTCCGTGCCCTCGTCGTCGATAGTGGCGTCGATGTTGTTGCCCGAGCAGCCGAAGGTGCTGGCCGGCACGCCCGGCCGGTCGATGGGCGTAGTGGTGGTGCCCGAGTCCACCCGGGTTAGAATGTATTTCAGGTCGCCCACCCACGTGTGAATGGTATCGACCGTGAGGTTGAGGTCGGTGATGGCAACGTCGTCGGAAATCACGATGTCATTGCTGACGCCCGCCGCGTTGTTGTCAGGGATCGGCAACGGCGTGGTCAGGTTGCTGCAGTAGGTCGTCGCGCCGCCGCCCGTGGGCGTGCAGATGCTGGGCGTGCCCGCGCCGCCTGGAATCTCCACGTCGTCGACGAAGAAGTTGGAAATCAGGCCGCCGCCGCCGAAGATCTCCGAGTTGAACTCCAGGGTGTGAACGCCGCCGTCGGCGTAGACGCTCACGTCCACGGTCTCCTGGCGGTAACCGACGGTGTTGCACTCAGGCGCCGCGCCGTTGGTGGACCAGAGCTGGGCGCCGTCCATGTTGACTTCCATGTAGTCAGCCGGATCGCCGGAGCACGCCGCCTGCTCTACCCAGAAGTTGAGGGACGCCGAGCCGCCCGACGGCATGGTGACCGCCTGGCTGACAGACCCCGCCTCGTAGGCTCCGATGCCGCCGAACCAGGACCACCAGTCGCCGGTGTGCGGTCCCGTGCCGGTGCCGGTGCCGCAGCCCGGCACATCGCACACGGGCGTGCCGAAGTTGGTGCTGGCTTCCGTCCAGGATGGATTGGGGGTGCCGGCCTCGAAGCTGGGATCGTCCACCACGTTGCCGCCCGGAACCGGGGCGGTGCAGGTCCAGCCCTGCTCCACCTGGCAGGTGTCGGAGCAGCCGTCGCCATTGTTGGTGTTGGCGTCGTCGCACTGCTCGCCCGGATCCAGCAGGCCGTTGCCGCACTGGCCGCCGGCGCCCTCGTCCTGGCAGGAATAGACCTCGAAGTCGTCCACGTACCAGCCTACGACGCCGTTGCAGCCGTCCACGCCGAAGTCGATGCGGAAGACGACGCTGTCGCCGGGGCCGGCGATGCCGGTCAGGTTGACCTGCGACTGGCCCCAACTGCCGCCCACCTGGCCGCCGTCGGTGCCGCTGAAGGCCGACTGGCCGGCCATGGGATTGGTGTTGCCCGCGCCCACCAGGTTCATGTTGTAGTCGTTGAACTCGAAGGCCGCGTCAGGCACCAGGGTGAAGGGGCCACCGTTGACACTGACCTTGAGGTTGCCGCCGTCATAGCCCATCTCGGTGGCAACCCAGTGATCGAAGGCCACGCGCGGCACGTCGGCGCCAGCCGGGATGACGATGGCCGGGCTTTGCAGGTAGAGCGCACCCGACTCGTCGTCGGCCACACAGTCGCCGATGATCAGGTCGCCGACGAACGCGGCGTAGTTGCCGTTCGCGCCGGCGGGCAGGCTGCCCACCACCGCCCAGTCGGGAGTGTCGAAGGTGACCGGGTTGGCCACGCCGTAGGTGCCTACCGACCAGCCGGCCGGCAGCACGCCGCCCTCCCAGTCTTCACTGGCGATGGGCTCGACGACGCCGGTGCCCTGACCCGCGCACAACGCCGGGGCGTTGGGATCCAGCAGCGGCTGGAAGTTGCACTGGGTCGGGGGGGTGCGCAGCTCCGTGGCCGTCACCGCATCCGCCACTTCCTGGCAGTCGGCCGCAGCAATGACCTGGCCGGAAGGAACCTGGGCGGAGCCGCTGGTGCTCAGAGAGAACAGGTTGACGCCGGTCAGGTCGGTGCAGGACTGCTCCAGCGCATCGGCCAGGTCGGCGAAGTTGCTGGCGGGGCCCAGGTAGACCGACTGCGCCTGCCAGAAGATGTGGGACGTCTTGGTCAGCCCCAGAGCCGTGACGGTATGGCCGTTGAAGGTGCCGCCGTCCGTCATCAGTGCGAAGGCGTGGTTGGGCACGCCCGAGTTGGTGTGCACCCCGCCGCCATCGCCCGTGGAACACCAATAGTTGGCGGAGCTCACCTTGCCCGGATCGCCGTAACATTCCGGTCGCCACATGTCACGAATGGCGCCGCCGAAGGCCGGATCGTCCTCGCCCGACAGCCAGCGGTAGGTGTTGTCGGTGCTGGGTGAGCCGGAGCCGTAGATGGAACAGGCCGAACCGTCGGATGCCCGCGGGCCGCCCGGCGTGTCGGTGCCGCGCCCGTTGAGCAGGTCAACCACCTCGCCCCAGATGTCGGAGTAGGACTCGTTCATCGCGCCCGACTGCCACTGGTAGATCAAGCCGCTGGTGAAGTCGGTGTAGGCGTGGCCCCACTCGTGCGCCACCGTGTCGTCGCCAGTCACATTGGTACAGTAGTTGGTGCTGGTGCCGTTCCAGTTGGCGTTGGGACAGAAGATGCCAGGATCGTTGTTGACCACGCGCATGGTGGAACCGAGATTGTCGTAGGAATCCCAGCCGGCCATGCTGCCGAACAGGTTGTAGGTTTCCTTGGAACCGGCTGCCTCGTTGTTCCAGTCCGTGACCTGCTGAACTGTGCCGCCGGCCCAGCCGCCGGGGATGGGGTCAGGGTCGGATGGGTTGGTCCAGACTACGTTGGCCAGGCTGCTCTCGCTGATCTGGCGCGTCAACGCCTGCGGCGCTTCCTGCCCGTTCTGAATGGCGTCGATGCGATCGACCACCTCGCCGCTGTGCGCGTCCACGTAGATGAACTCGCGCACGCTGCTGCCGTTGCCCACCTCGACCTCGTAGACCAGCCGATCCAGGCCGTTGGGCGTGTTCTCGACCAGACCCTCGCGGAAAACCAGCAGCCGGGTCGCCAGGACGCGGACATCGGTCGAAACCAGCGCGCCGCGTGCAGCGTCGCCGGCGGCCTTCAATGCTGCCGCGCCGGCCTTCTCAGCCGAGATGCCGGGGATGGCGCTGACCTTGATGCCGGGCACGGTGGCAGCGTTGGCAGAGGTCAGCGCGCCGTTGGCGGCGACCACCACACGCAGGTAGCTGCCGAAGACCGGCACGCCTTGGTGAACCTGGGTGTAGGCCAGCCGGGTGTTGCCGGCGGCGTCGACCAGGCTGCCGGCGCTGACCAACTGCGCACCCGCATCGCGAATGCCGAAGACCGCGCCGTAGTCAGCCAGGAAGCCCAGCGCCTGGGCCTCAGCCGACTCGCCGGCGCCCGCCGGGTAGAGATTGCCGCCCTTGCCGGCGCGCGCGAAGCTGACCGTTCCGGTCGCAGCGCGGTAGCTGATGCTGACCTCGCCTTGGGCATCGGTGGTCAGGCGTTGAACCGCGGAATCGACCGTCTCGGGACCGCTGGCAACAGGCGCTGGAGCTGAAGAGCGGGCGGAAGTAGCAGTCTGTGGGGCGGTCGCTGGAGCGGCGACCGGCGGGGCGGCAAAGACGTTGCCAGCCAACGTGAAGAGCACTGACAAGACGAGAAGAATCGTCAAGAGTCGGGACGTTGAACGTCGTCGCATGGTATTTCCTCCAATGGTTAGGATGGTGACGGTCGCGGCATGTGCCGCATAGCAGGCGCGCCGACACGTTGCCGGCATCGGGGTTGACAAACGAACGTGGATGGCTCAGGACGATAGGCTCCTCCTTAATACCGTGATTCGCCGCGCCGGAGCTGCGCAGCACAACGACTGGACTCCAGCCTGTCTTGGCAAAAGGACCAAGTATGCCCGCAACATGACCGGGGCACAGAAAAATGGGAACATCTCTTTTCTTTTACGCACGAATCTAGCTTTCCGCGCGGATTTGTAGGGTTTTTGGAACTGATCTTGAGAACTGCTCAACCCGCGGCCTCCGTTGGTTGAGTAGCCGTCTGCGGCGTATCGAAACCCGCGGCCCTCCGTTGGTTGAGTAGCCGTCTGCGGCGTATCGAAACCAACGGAGGGTCACGGGCTGAACAGTTACAAAAAGCCTCCAACGCCGCGGGGACGCAGGAGGCTTCATGTCAGCTTAGCGCCGGACGCTCGCACGAACGTCCGGCGCTGGCGGTCAGATGAGGGTTAGTGGCGCTGGCGACGCCAGACGTAGGCCGCGCCCAGGGCGGCAGCGGCGGCGGCCGGCAGGGCAGCCAGCGGCAGGCCGGCCAGCGGCAGCGGCGCCTGGGCTGCGCTCAGGCCGTCCAGCGTCACCGCGGTCGGCTCCGTCACCGTCAGCGTCACCGGCACCACCACCAGGTCGGTCTCGTTGCCGGGGCCAGGGTCGGGGTCGTCGCTGTCCACGCAGAGGTTGCCGGTGTAGGTGCCTGCGGCCAGGCCGGTGGAGTCGAAGGTCACGGTCACATCGGTGTCTGTGCCGCCGGCGTTGGCGCCGTTGGTCGGGCTCAGCGAGAGCCACGGGATGTCCGCCAGGGCCGAGCAGGCCGCCGGGGTGACATCGGCGTCGCCGGTCACGTTCATGACGATGTGCATGTTCGGATAGCCCAGAGCCGCTGTATCGGTCGGTTCGGGCACGCCGCAGTCCGCCGCCGCGAGGTAGCTGGGCCCGGTCTGACCGGCGGCGTTGGAGCCGATGAAGAACATGTTGCCGCCTGCCTGGCCATTCGGAGTGAACACCTCCACCACCAGCACCGAGCCTGCCGGCGCCGAGCCGGCCACCGGCACCGTGTAGAGCGTCGACGACTGGTCAGAGATGTTGACGTTGGCCGTGCCGATGGAGGTCAGGTTGGCATAGGTCAGCGGCCCGACCGGGTTGGTCTTGACATAGAGGTTCACCGTCAGCGGCTGGCTGCCCGAGCCGCTGAGGGCATCTTCGATGCCGAACTCCACCTGGGTCACGTCCATCCCGTTGGGAAGCCCAAACGCCGCCAGGTCGAACACCCGCAG
>JAKQCW010000295.1 GCA_029558955.1 Chloroflexota bacterium | reverse complement strand
TGGTTCACCGGCCAGTGGAACGACGCCAGCCAGTGGAAGACCCGCATCGCCAAGATGAAATTCGACCAGTGCGGCACGGTGCAGCCTCCCCCCGGCGCGGCCAAGGCCTATCTGCCCATCATCCTGCGCCGGCCCGCGCTCTCGCCCGGCACGGTGACCGGCCGGGTGGTGAACGCGGTCAACGCCCAGGGCATCTCTGGCGCCCAGGTGTGCGTGCTGCCGAACCAGTGTACCACGACCAATTCGCAGGGCAACTACACCATCACCAACGTGGGCGCCGGCGCCCGCACCGTGCGCGCATCGGCCAACGGCTTTGTCACCTTGCAACAGGCGACCAACGTCCCTGGCGGCGGCACGGTCACGCTTAACTTTGCGCTGTCGCCCGTCCTGGGGCAGGGAGAGATCCGCATCGTGCTGACCTGGGGCGCGACGCCGCGCGACCTGGATTCGCACCTGTGGCTGCCACCCGCCAATCCTTTCCACATCTATTTCGCCAACAAGGGCAACTGCACTGTCTTCCCCTATGCGTGCCTGGATGTGGACGATGTGAGCAGCTATGGGCCAGAGACGGTTACCATCAAACAGCGTTTCAACGGAACCTACGTCTACGGCGTATACAACTGGAGCAACGATGCAGCCATCACTGCTTCCGGCGGCCGCGTGCAGGTTTACGGCGCCAGCGGCCTGGTTGCCCAGTTCGACGTGCCCACCAGCGGCAGCGGCCGGTGGTGGTACGTCTTCGATCTGAACGGCAGCAACGGCCAGATCACCCCGCGCAACGTCATCCAGAGCAGCCAGCCGGGCTCCTATGGCGAAGATGTGGAAACGATGACCAAGTAACGGAGAATCAATGTTGCCAACCTTTCCGCAAGGTTGGCAACATTAACGGTCCGTCAACTGTAAGACTTAGGCTGCCAACCTGTCCGCAAGGTTGGCAACCTTTTTTATACTGCCAAGCGCAGCCCCACCGGGCAGTGATCGCTGCCCATGACCTCGGGGAGGATGAAAGCATCCGCCAGGCGCGGCGCCAGCTCCGGGGCCGCGAAGAAATAGTCGATGCGCCAGCCCACGTTGCGCCGGCGGGCAAAGGTGACCTGATGCCACCAGGTGTACTGCTCGGCCAGGTCGGGGTAGAAATGGCGGAAGGTGTCGATGTAGCCCAGCTCGGTCAGCTTGTCGATCCAGGCCCGCTCCTCAGGCAGAAAGCCGGTGACGGTCTGGTTCTCCTTGGGGCGCGCCAGGTCGATCTCGCGGTGAGCGGTGTTGACGTCGCCGCAGAAGATCAACTGCTTGCCTGCTGCCCGCAGCTCCTGGCATTTCTCCAAGAACGCATCGTAAAAGGCCAGCTTGAAGGGCACGCGGCCATGATCGCGGCCGCCGTTGGGGAAATAGCTGTTCAACAGAACGAAGCTGGGGTATTCGGCGATGATGGTGCGACCCTCCACGTCGAACTCCTCCACCCCCAGGCCCAGCTCCACGCTGAGCGGCGCTTCCCGGGTCAGAATGGCCGTGCCGCTGTAGCCCTTGCGGGCGCGGGAGGGGTTCCAGACCGCGTGATAGCCGGCCGGCTGGCGCAGATCCTCAGGCAGTTGATGCTCCTCCGCCCGCGTCTCTTGCAGGCAGACGATGTCTGCGTCGCTGGCCGCCAGCCAGTCCATGAAGCCGTTCTTGTACACGGCGCGCGCGCCGTTGACATTCCAGGAGAGCAAGGTGACAGTCGTTGACATAATGCATTACTTTCTCTGGCTCAGCTCGATCACCAGCAGGTCCAACGCCAGATCATCGGGCAGCTTGCCGGTCTTGATGGCCAGATCAGCGCCCAGCAGTTGGTCGTAGGCCTGCTCCAGGTCGTGCATGCGCCAGTGGCGGCATTGCTCCATCGCCTTTTGCGTGGGGAAGGGGTGCAGGCCGATGGCTTTGGCGATCTCATCCTTGCCCCGCCCCAGGCTCATCTGGTCGGCCACCTGCACCAGGATGCGGAACTGGCGCACGATCATGGAGAGCAGGTAGAGCGGGGCCGCGCCGTCCCGCACCAGCTCCCGCAGCAGCCGCACCGCCTTGGGCCCGTTCTGCTGGCCGATGGCGTCCACCATGTCGAAGATGTTGGCCTCCTGGGTGTAGGGGGTCAGCAGACGCACATCCTCGCGGCGGATGGGGCCGGCCCCGCTGCGGTAGGTGATCAGCTTGTCCAGCTCGCTGTCCAGCAGGCGCAGGTTGCGCCCGATGCTGGTGGCCAGGTCGAAGGCCGCCTCCCGCTCGATGACGCCCCCCTTCTGCCGGGCCCGTCGCAACACCCATTCGGGCAGGTCGCGCTCCTCCGGCGCCTCGCACGGCACGATCTCGGCCCGGCCAGCCTCGGCCAGGCGGGCCACCTCCTTGAAGGTTCGCTCGTTGCGGGGCACGTTCTCCGCCTCCACCAGCGCCAGATCGGTGGTTTCGGGCAGCTCGGCCAGATAGGCCAGCAGCGCATCGCGGTCGGCGTCGGCGCGCGTCGCTCCCTTGCCTGTTTCATCCTCGGCGGCCGCGTTCCCCTTCTTCTTGCCGGCCTGTTGACGACGGCGTAGCTGCGCCAGCAGGCCGCTGACCACCACCAGGCGGCGGGCGGTCAGGAAGGGCATCACGTCGCAGTGGTGACGCACCTCGGCCATGCTGGTCTTGCGGCCATCCAGCCAGGTGGTGCTCAACTCCGCCAGCTCAGGCGCGCCCAAGGCCGCGCGCAGCGCGTCCAGGCGCTCGCTGCGCAGCAGTTCGTCGGGGCCGTGGAGTAGGTAGATCATGGCCCGTGGCTGAGCGTCACCATGTGGATCACCAGGCTGCGCCACTGCCGGCGGGTGATCGACGCGACCCGCAGGCCGGCCACGTCGGCCAGGGTGGTCACCTCGCGCTGCAAACGCAGCCCCACCGGCCGGCTGAGCAGGACGGCCACGGTGGCGGAGAGCATGGCCGCGGCCATGCGGTCAGGCAGTCCATGCTGGCGGCGCCGGCTGAGCGCGGTGGCGCCCCAGGCCGCCAGTCCGGCCATGGCGCCGGTGGTGACCAGGTTGGTGCCGCAGTTGGGGTGAATGGCCAGCTCGGCCTCGCCCCGTTGCAAGCGGATCAACGCCTCAGCGACGGCCGCGGCCAGTTGGTCTGTCTCCACCGCGCCGACGATGGCGAAGCCGCGGTGGTCGCTGCGCCCGCCCACCAGGCTCAGGCCGCGCTGACGCGCCATCAGCAGGGTGATGGTGGCGTGTTCGATGGCGTGGTGTTGACGCACCCGCCGCAGGAAGCCGCTGTCCAACAGACTCATGGGTAGCACCTCGGCGGAGGGTGCGGAAGCCGTCACACGTGCGCGACGGCTTCCGCAGGTAGCGGGGTCAGCGCGCCCAGCAGGCCAGCCCCAGCTCGTGCTTGTTCAGCATGGCCGGATGATGGGGCAGCACCCGCACGCCGTAGATCAGCGCGCCGGTGTGGTGCGGGGTCAGGTCGCCGTGGTAGTGATGCACGCCGTTCGGCCCGGCCTCGCCCAGGGTCATGGCCATGACCACAGGCTGGGCCAGCGCGCCGCCCTGGTCCTCGCCGCAGACGATCTCCACCAGCACCTCGGCTGGCTGCAAGTCGCCCAGATAGACCTGCGCGCTGACCGGGGCCTTCTCGCCGATGGTGAGCTGGCTCTCGTCGGGGCCGGTGGCCGCGGCCGCCACCAGCGACCAGCTCTGGCGGATCTTGGCCTTCCAGGCGGCCAGGTCGCGGGCGACGTGGAACTTGTCCGCGGCCACGGCGCTGTTGCCATGGGCCGCGGGGGCATAGAGCTGCTGGCAATACTCGCCCAACATGCGCCGGAAGCTGAAGTCCCAGAGGCTGCTGTGCATCGCCTCCTTGGCCACCTGCACCCAGCCGTGGGGCACGCCATCCTCGCCCCGGTCGAAGTAGAGCGGAATGATGTCATGCTCCAGCGCCCGGTACATGGAGTGCAGATCGGCCTCGTCCTGCACCTCGTGATCCCGGTACTCGCGCTCTTCGCCGATCACCCAGCCGTTTTTGCCGTTGTAGCCCTCGACCCACCAGCCGTCCAGCACGCTCAGGTTGGGCACGCCGTTCATAGCCGCCTTCTGGCCGCTGGTGCCGCTGGCCTCACGTGGCCGGCGTGGGTTGTTGAGCCACAGATCGACCCCCTGCACCAGGTAGCGGGCCACGTTCATGTCGTAGTCCTCGATGAAGCCCACCTTGTCCCAGAAATCCGGCGTCTGGGCCACACGCACGATGTGCTGGATGTAGGCTTTGCCCGCGTCGTCGGCCGGATGGGCCTTGCCGGCGAAGAGGATCTGCGCCGGGCCTGCGGGGTTGTTCAGCAGCCGCGCGAAGCGCTCCATGTCCTGGAAGATCAGGGTGGCGCGCTTGTAGGTGGCAAAGCGGCGGGCGAAGCCGATGGTGAAGGCCTCCTCATGGAAGACATGGTCGATCAGCTCCAGCACGGCCGGCGATTCCCCCTGGCGAATGGCCCGCTCGCGGCCGCGGCGCCGCACGAACTCGATCAGGCGACGCTTGGCGGCCATGTGTACATCCCAGAACGCCTGGTCGGGAATGGCGTAGATGCCATCCAGCACGCCGGGCTCATCCAGGCGCTCGCGCCAGTCGGCCGGCAGATGGGCATCCAGCAGGTGGCCCATGTCCGGTCCCAGCCAGGTTTCCAGATGCACGCCGTTGGTGACATGGCTGATGGGCGTCTCGTCCTTGGGCGTCTGCGGCCAGAGCCACTGCCACATCTCGCGCGAGACCTCGCCGTGCAGCGCGGCCACGCCGTTGCTGCGGCCGGCCATGTGCAGCGCCAGCACGGTCATGCTGAAGCCGGGGCCCCAGGTCTGGTCGTGGCGCGCCAGCTCCAGGAACTGCTGGCGTTCCAGCCCCAGTTGCGGCCAGAAGGGGCTGAAGAAGCGATCCATCAGGTCCCAGTTGAAGACATCGTGGCCGGCGGGCACGGGGGTGTGGGTGGTGAAGACGGTGCTGGCCCGCACCACCTCCTGCGCCTCGGCAAAGCTCAGCTTCTGCTCCTGCACGTAATGGCGCGCCCGCTCCAGGCCGAGAAAGGCCGAGTGGCCCTCGTTCATGTGCCAGACGGCCGGCTGCAAGCCCAGGGCGCGCACCGCGCGCACGCCGCCGATGCCCAACACGAACTCCTGGCTGATGCGCAGGTTTTGATCGCCGCCGTAGAGCCGCGCGCTCAGCTCGCGGTCGCCCGGCTGGTTCTGCGGCACATCGGTGTCCATCAGGTAAAGGGGGATGCGCCCCACCTGGATCTTCCAGACCTTGGCGTAGACATCGCGGCCGGGCAGTTCACATTTGATCAGCACCTCTTTGCCATCCTGGCCCACGGCCGGGGTGGCCGGCACCTCGGAGAAGCTGAGTTTGCCGTAACGCGCCTCCTGCCAGCCTTCGGGGTTGATGTGCTGGGTGAAGTAGCCCTGCGGATAGAGGAAGCCGACCGCGACGAAGGGCAGCCCCAGGTCGCTGGCCGTCTTGCAGTGGTCGCCGGAGAGCACGCCCAGGCCGCCGGAATAGATGGGCAGCGCCTCGTGCAGACCAAACTCGGCCGAGAAATAGGCGATGGTCTGGCCGACCAGGTCGGGGAAGGTGCGGCTGAACCAGGTCTCGGCCGGGTTCATGTAGGCGTCGAAGCGCTCCAGCACGGCCTGATAGCGCGCCGTGAAGGCGGGATCGACCGCGGCCGCGTCCAGCTTGGCCTGCTTGACCTCGCGCAGCAGCTTGACGGGGTTGTGGGAGACGCGCTCCCACAGCTCCGGGTCGATAGCGCGAAAGGCTTCCTGGGCGTCGCTGTTCCAGCTCCACCACAGGTTGTTGGCCAGCTCTGGCAGCCGGCTCAACGCTTCAGGAATTCGGGGAAAGATCGAAAGACGACCTAAGATGTTCACGAATGATCTCCTTGACATAGACAGAGTTGGCGCCCTTAGGAAAGAGATGCCAACTCTCGTGTGATGCAGCAGCGATTATACCCCCGCGGCAGGTGTTCGGCAAGAAGAGGGGCGAGTTGCCGCCGAGGCGAAGGGCGCCGCGCCTCAGCGGCGGGCGCCGCGCTTCATGCCAGGTACCCCTGCGCGCGCAGCCACTGCTCAGTGCGCCGCATGCCTTCGTCCAGGTCGATGGCCGGCGCATAGCCCAGCAGGCGCTGGGCCTTGGCGATGCTGAAGCGGCTGGGATTGAAGCGAAAATGATAGCTCCACGGCCCGGGCACAGGCCTGCCCAGCAGCCGGCGCAGCCAGCGGCCTGGCGGGCTGACCGCGCCCCGCGCCAGCCAGGCCGGGTAGACCGGCAGACGCTCCCGCCCCAGCATGGCCGCATAGCGTTGGTAGTACTCGCGGTAGGTGATGGCTGTTCCATCGCACAGGTTGAAGGTCTCGCCGGCCGCGGCCGGGCTGTGCAGCGCCAGCAGCACCCCCTCCACCAGGTTGTCGATGTAGCCGGTGTTGACCAGGCCGCGGTCCTCGCCCAGCAGCACCAGCCGGCCAGCCTTGATCTGCTCCACCGGGCCGATGGTCCAGGCAGAGCCGCGCGGGCCGTAGGTGGACGCGGGGCGGATGATGGTGGTGGGCAGGCCGTCGGTCTGGGCCGCGCGCACCAGGGTCTCGGCCGCGATCTTGCTGTCGGGGTAGAGCTGGCCCACCGGCGGCGTCGGCGCGCTTTCGTCGATCAACGGCGCGGCGTTGAGGCCGTAGACCGCCACGCTGCTGAAATAGATGAAGCGTTGCACGCCGGCGCTGGCTGCGACCTGCAACAACCAGCCGGTGGCGGCCACGTTGATGGTCCAGGCCTGCTGCTCGTCAAGGCCCGGCCCGCCGGTCCAGGCGGCTGTGTGCAGCACCACCTGGCAATCGCGCACGGCCCTCTCCAGCCCGGCGCGCTCGGCCAGGTCAGCTTGGACGATCTCTGCGCCCTGTTGGGCCAGAAAGGCCGCGTCGGCCGGCCGCCGCGCCAGGCCGCGCACCGCGACCCCTTCGGCCAGCAAGCGCTCGGCCAGATGACTCCCCATGAAACCGGTAACGCCCGTGATCAATGCTCGCAAAACGATGGTGTCCTTGAATGTCCCGCTTTGGCAGGCGGCGACTGATGGTCATTTGCGGGCGCGCGTTCAGCGACGCCCGGTCGATCCTTGCGACCAGCGCCGAAGCCCGTGGCCTGTGGCGACTCAGGCCGCGGGCTCTGGCGCGTCGGCGGGGTCCATCAACGCCTCCAGCAGGTCGCTGGCGGTGATGATGCCGACCAACCGGCCATCCTCGATGATGGGCAGGCCGCCGATCTTCTGTTCCACCAACAGCCGCGCCGCCGCGGAGATGGGCGCGTCGGGGGGAAGTGAAATGGGGTCGCGGCTCATGGCGTTGGCCACCGGGATGTGGTGCCAGAGAAAGTTGTCCTGGCTGGGGTCTTTCAGCACCGATGCCAGGCCGGTGATGCGCCGCAGGTCGCCGCTGGTGATGATGCCCACCACGACGCCATCCTCGACCACAGGCAGACGACGCATCTGGCCCAGCCGCATCAGGCGGATGGCTGTGGCTATGCTGTTCTGGGGTTCGACCGCGACCACGTCGGTGGTCATGATCTCGGCAACTGTGTTCACTGTGTGCTCCTCACTGGCGTCGGGGCTGCGGGGCCGGTCTGCCGTCTGCCAATCTGCTTTCTGATTCGGCCACAGTGTACCGTCAAATCGGCATTTACACTATGCGTTAGATCATATTTGGCGCTGAATTTGGGGGAAATTGTGCCTTTTTTTGGCGGGCGGGCGGTCTGGCTCGGTCGGAGACCGGCCAGAGCGGGGCGGGCGGGCGGCCTGGCTCGGTCGGAGATCGGCCAGAGCGGGGCGGGCGGGCGGCCTGGCTCGGTCGGAGACCGGCCAGAGCGGGGCGGGTGGGCGGCCTGGCTCGGTCGGAGACCGGCCAGAGCGGGGCGGGCGGGTGGTCTGGCTCGGTCGGAGACCGGCCAGAGCGGGGCGGGTGGGCGGTCTGGCTCGGTCGGAGACCGGCCAGAGCGGGGTGATGGCGCGATGACCGGCCAGGGCGGCGCGGGTGGTGGGGTGGGGGGTGCTGCTATGCGCTGGTGGCCAGCTCGCACACCAGGTCGCTGTCTGACAGCACCGCGATCGGCCGCTTGCCCTCCGCCTCCTGGCGCACCACCACGACCCGATGGATGTGGCGACCCAACAGCAGGACGGCGGCCTCGGACAGGCGCGTGTCGGGGGAAACTGTGACCACCTCGCGGGTCATGAATTCCTCCACCGACGCCGCGCGCCAGTCCAGCGACTCCACGTAGGCGCGCAGCAGATCGCTGCGAGAGATGATGCCGGTCAGATAGCCGTTGGCGTCGGTCACCACCAGGGCGCTGATGTCCTCGTCCGCCATGCGGCCGGCGATGGCTTCCAGACGATCAGAGCCTGAACAACTGACGATGCCCAGCCGCTTGGCCTGCAATACAGTGCGTGATTTCATGGCATGCCTCCTGGTTTGTCCGGCCTCTCCCCAGACGGGGGGCCTGGCGACGATCATGCGCCTCAATCCAACGCGGTGACGCGCTGGCTGAGGGCGGTGGATATGTCCTGGCCATAGCTGAGCAGGTGGGTGGGAATGCCGCTGATCAGCAGCTCGGCCAGAGTCTCGCGGTAGGGGGGGCCATCGCCGAAGCTGTTGGCCGCCAGCAGCACGGCCAGGTTATGCACGCCGCGCCGCCGGATATCGCGCAGCGCGGCCACCCAGGTGCGGTCGGTGGCCGGCGAGATGGCCAACAGAGTCGCGTGGCGCGGCAGATGCTCCATCTCCGAGGTCAACACGCGGCTGAAGGGAATGCGCCCGGTGGCGTTGACCACGGCCAATGTCTCCAGAATCTTGGTGAGCTGCCGCTCGCCGCGGTCGGCCTGGATCAGCTCGCGGTGTGCGCCGTGGGCGATGAAGCCCACCGAGCGGTCCGTCAGCAGGAAATGGCGCGCCAGGCTGGCCGCCGCGGTCACGGCGTATTCCATCGAGCTCTGCGGCAACTGCAAGGCCAGCCGTTCCGGACGCAGCGCGGTCGAGCTCAGATCGGGTACCGGCGGCGTCCACGAGGCCGACCCGGTATGCACCGTCTGATCGAGATCCAGCACGATCCACACGTCGGCCGTGGGATCCAGCTCGAACTCCTTGACCATCAAGCGCCCGGTGCGGGCGGTGGTGCGCCAGTGGATGCGGTTGAAGCTGTCGCCCGGCACATAATCCCTCACCGAGGAGACGTTGGTGGTGACATAGTGGGTGCGCCGACGCATGGCGTCGCCCCCCGGCAGCATGCCTGTGGGAGGCACAAAGCCGGGCAGCTCCAGCGTGGCGGGATAGACGATCAGGGTTGAGGTGGCCGGCAGGCGGCGTTGGCGGGGAAAAAGGCCCAGCGGATCGCTGCTGGTCAGGGTGATCGGCCCCAGGCGATAGCGGCCGCGGCGCACGCAATAGGTGCGCGCCAGCCAACGGCGGCGGCGGTGCGGCCCGATGGAGCTGAGCACCCGGCTGGCGTCGTGCTGCGGCAGGT
Source organism: Chloroflexota bacterium (assembly GCA_029558955.1). Classification (GTDB taxonomy): domain Bacteria; phylum Chloroflexota; class Anaerolineae; order JAAEKA01; family JAAEKA01; genus JAAEKA01. Next base: position 20,894 of record JAKQCW010000295.1, on the reverse strand, counting down.
CGGAGAAGTCGCGCACCTCCAGCCACAGCTTGGGCAGGCGGCCGCTGTTGATCACCTCGAACTGCTCCTCGGCCACGCGGCCAACCTGGGAGCGCCGCGAGCGGGTGTAGCGTCCAATGCGCACCCAGCGCAGGTTGAACCAGGACCAGAGAAAGGAGATGACCACCAGCCCGGTCATCAGGTAGGCCACAGACCAGGCGATGCCGCTGTTGCGCTCGGCGCTGAAGAGCGCAAAGGCCAGCGAGAGAAGCCAGAGCAGAATGAACCACCACGAGCGGCGCATGGAGCGTTAACCTCGGCAGACTGCCACGGCTGAGCAAGTTCAGGCCTCCGGGGCCGGCCCGGCTTTCGCCCGACCGCTGAACTTGTTCAGGCCGGCGCGGGGTTCAGCGGCCGCGCACCCGCGTGCCCGGCACCGGCGTCGAATCGAGAATCTCGCCCAGCACCGCGCGCGGGTCAACGTTCTTGATGCGGGCCGAGGGGCTGACGATCAGGCGATGGGCCAGCGTCGGCTCGGCCATCACCTTCACGTCGTCGGGGATCACATAATCGCGGCTTTGCACCGCTGCATGGGCCCGGCTGGTCTTGTAGAGCGCCAGCGAGCCGCGCGGGCTGACGCCCAGGTAGATGTCGGCGTGTTTGCGCGTGGCGTTGGCCAGGGTGACGATGTACTCCTTGATCAGGTCATCTACGTAGACCTCGGTCACTGCCTGCTGAGCCGCCACCAGCTCGGCCGCGCTGATCACCTGGTCCAGTTGGTCGATGGGGTGTTGCTGGCGTTGCGAGTCGAGAATGCGCATCTCGTCGTTGGGCTGCGGGTAGCCCAGGGTGATGCGCATCATGAAGCGATCCAACTGCGCCTCTGGCAGCGGGAAGGTGCCTTCGTACTCGATGGGGTTCTGGGTGGCCAGCACCAGGAAGGGCTTTTCCATCGGATAGGTCACGCCGTCCACGGTCACCTGGTGCTCCTCCATGGCCTCCAGCAGCGCCGATTGGGTCTTGGGGGTCGCGCGGTTGATCTCGTCGGTCAGGACGATCTGAGTCATGATCGGCCCCGGCCGGAACTCGAACTCCATAGTCTTCTGGTTGAAGACCGAGACGCCGGTGACATCCGAGGGCAACATGTCGGGGGTGAACTGGATGCGGCGAAAGTCGCAGCCGATGGAGCGGGAGATCGCGCGCGCCAGCATGGTCTTGCCCACGCCGGGCACATCCTCGATCAACAGATGCCCCTCGCAGAGCAGGGCCAGCAGCGTGATCTGCACCTCGCGGCGCTTGCCGATGATCACCTTCTCCACATTGTCGCAGATACGGTCGGCGACCTCTTTCACGATGGCAACGTCAGGCATGAAGGGAATGACCTCCGAAAACAGACTGGACTCCGAAGCCTCCCCGATTATACCCTGACTGTTGCTGAACCAACAAGTGACGCCGGTTCCTCTTCAGGCTGGGAATCACCCAAGTCCTGTTGAGCTTTGCCGCTGCCGCGCCCGCTATGCTATAATCGGGCCATGGCTGAACGTATTCTTGTGGTGGAAGATGACCCGCGCATGGCCGACCTGCTGCGACGCGGGCTGATCTTCGAGGGCTACCAGGTGGATCAGGTCGGCGACGGCGAGCATGCCCTGCAGGCCGCGCGCCAGGAACTGCCCGATCTGGTGGTGCTGGACCTGATGCTGCCCGGCGAGCTGGATGGGTTGGAGGTCTGTCGCCGGCTGCGCGCGGCCAGCGACGTGCCGATCCTGGTGCTCACCGCGCGCGGTACCCTGGGCGACAAGGTGGCTGGCCTGGACAGCGGCGCCGATGATTACCTGGTCAAGTCCGACTTTCACTTCGAAGAGCTGGTGGCGCGCATCCGCGCCCTGCTGCGGCGCCGGCAGCCGCCCGCGCGCCAGGAGCTGCTGCGTTTCGAGGATCTCTCCCTCTCCCCGGCCAGCCGGGAGGCCACGCGCGGCCAGCGCCGCCTGGAACTCACCGCCAAGGAGTTCGACGTGCTGGAGCTCTTCCTGCGCAACCCTCGCCAGGTGCTGACGCGCGATGTGATCTATGACCGCATCTGGAACTACGATTTCGGCGGCGAGAGCAACATCATCGAGGTCTACGTTCGCTATCTGCGCGCCAAGCTGGAGGCGGAGGGCGAGCCGCGCCTGCTGCACACCGTGCGCGGGGTGGGCTACGTCCTGCGTGAACCCTGAGCCTCACCCCCCTCTGGCGCTACCTCGACGCTTTGGCCGGTCTCCGACCGAGCCAGGCTGGAGTGGTTGCTGAGCCTCACCCCCCTCTGGCGCTACCTTGACGCTTTGGCCGGTCTCCGACCGAGCCAGGCTGGAGTGGTTGCTGAGCCTCACCCCCCTTTCATATTAGAATCACCTCAGCTTAAGCTACCCATCGTATCATGGCGCTATGCGCCAGCACCGCCCCTCCCACCCTTCCCCCATGACCCTGCGTTTTCGCCTGACCTTCTGGTACACCCTCTTGCTGGCTGTGGTGCTGCTCATCTTCGCCCTGGGTTTTCAGGCCGTGGTGGCGCGCGCCCTCTATGGCGAGGTGGACGACATGATCCAGAGCCAGGCGGAGCGGGTGGTGGCGGTCTTCGAGGCCAACATCGACCCCATGCGCAGCCGCCTGCCCATTCCGGCCATCGTCTTCGCCTCGCAGGTCTTCGCCCAGGCCAGCACGCTCCAGGGCACAGTCATCGACAAGTCGCCGGGCATGGGGGATCAGATGATGCCGGTGCCGGAGGAGATGCGAACGCGCAACCTGGCCGGCGAGTCCGGCTTCTACACCTGGGAGGGAGACGGCGTCACGCTGCGGGTGTTCAGCACCCCCGTGCACTCCCCTGAGGGCCAGGTGGTGGCCACGGTGCAGGTGGCCCGCTCGCTGGACACCATCGACTCGATGCTGAAAATCGCACGGCTGGCGCTGCTGGTGGGGGGCAGCATCGCCGTGGCGCTGGCGGCCATCGGCGGCGCGCTCATCTCCCGCGCCGCGCTGCGGCCGCTGAACCAGATCGCCGACACCACCAGCCGCATCGTCCGGGCCGAAGACCTGGACCAACGCATCGAGGGGGTCTATCCCGACGACGAGGTGGGGCAACTGGCCAGCACCTTCAACGAGATGATGGGGCGGCTGCAAGACCTGTTCAACACCCAACAGCGGCTGGTGGCTGACGTGTCGCACGAACTGCGCACCCCGCTGGCCACCATCCAGGGCAACGTCGATCTGCTCCAGCGCGGCGCGGCAAAAGATCCCGCCATGCTGAGCGAAGGACTGGAAGCCATCGGCCACGAGGTGGCGCGCATGACCCGGCTGGTGCGCGATCTCCTGCTGCTGGCCGAGACCGATGCCGGGGTCAGGCTCACGCTCAAGCCGGTGGAGCTGGACACGCTGTTGCTGGAGGTCTACCGCGAGGCGCTGCTGATGGCCGATGGGCGGGTCAAGGTGCGGCTGGGCCACGAAGACCAGGCCCAGGTGCAGGGCGACCCCGACCGGCTGAAGCAGCTTCTGCTCAACCTGGTCAGCAACGCCATCGCCTACACCCCGCCTGGCGGTCTGGTGACGCTGAGCCTGCACCGCCGGCCCGACGGCTGGGTGCGGGTGAACGTGGCCGACACGGGCGTGGGGATCGCGTCGGAGGATCTGCCGCACATCTTCGACCGCTTCTGGCGGGTCGATCGGGCGCGCGGCCGGGCGGCCGGCAGCAGCGGGCTGGGGCTGAGCATCGCCCAGTCGATCGCCGAGGCGCACGGGGGCAGCATCTCGGTGGAGAGCAAGCCGGGCCAGGGATCGACCTTCGAGGTGCTCTTGCCACTTTGACAGCCGGCGTGGTCTGGGTATAATCCTTTCTGTCAGCCGTGCATTGTGGCTGGCAAACCAGGGATGACGTGAGCCCGTCTCGCATCCACCCGCTGCATATAAGCGAGGCAAGTCCGGAAACTAGCGCCTTAGAAGCATTCACGTCTGAACCGGTAGTTTCGAGCGGCCTCACTGCGCGTGCAGTGGGGCATTTGTTTTGTCAGGCAACCGCAGGACTCTGTCGGTCCTAATTCAAGTCAGGAGGTACGATCCACCAATGGCAAATGTCGAGCTCAGGTCTGGCGAATCGCAGGAACAACTGCTCAAGCGCTTCCGCAAGGAAGTGACCAAGAGCCGGGTTCTCTCCACCGCGCGCAAGAAGCGCTGGTTCACCCCGCCCAGCGAGGTGCGCCGCATCAAGAAGCAGAAGGCTGTGCGCAAGGCCCGCCAGGCGCAGCGCAAGCGCGACAGAATGGCGGAATGATGCCGCATTCCGGCACAGGCTTTCCGCAACCCTTCCCCCCCGCTCATTTACCACGTTTGGAAAGGAGGTGATGGCGAAATGGCTGAGTCCAAGGACGATAAGCTGATTCTCGAAGGCAAGATCACCGAAGCGCTGCCCAACACCACGTTTCGGGTTGAGTTGGAGAATGGGCATCAAGTCCTGGCCTATTTATCCGGCAAGATGCGCAAGCACTACATTCGCGTCTTGCTGGGCGACGCCGTGCGCGTCGAACTGTCGCCCTACGACCTCACGCGTGGACGAATTGTCTACCGCCACAGGGCGCCCCAGGGCGACCGGGTTTAGCTTTCCAGGCGTGTTTCCATAGCGGACAGGCCCGGGCGCAGCCCCGGTCTGTCCAGCGCGGCAGCACTTATCCCCGAATCGACAACGCCCGGCGTACACGCCGGGCGTTGTCGATTCCTGCGCCGGCCGGCTACATCCCGGTGGGCAGGTCGATGAACACCGTCTCCAGCCCGAATTTGCCGTTGAGGTGGCGGCCCAGCGCCTTCAATCCCACCGTCTCGCTGGCGTAGTGGCCGGCAAAAAGCACATTCAGCCCCAGCTCCTGCGCCGCGTAGTAGTGGGCGTGCGAGGTCTCGCCGGTGATAAAGGTGTCCGCGCCCAGGGCCGCGGCCTCGCGCGCATGGTCGATGCCGCTGCCCGAGATGATGGCCACCCGCCGCACCTGGGTCGGGCCGTGGGCCAGCAGCCGGGGCTCGCTGCCCAGCCGCGCCTTGAGCATCGAGGCCAACTCCTCCAGCGTCGCGCCGTCCGGCGCCTGGGCAATCACCCCGATGTCGGTGCCCTTGACGTTGCAGAACCAGCTTTCCACTGCCAGCTCCAGCAGGCGCGCCAGCTCCACGTTGTTGCCCACCTCCGGGTGGGCGTCCAGCGCCAAATGTGCGGCGTAGAGGTTGAGGTTGGCGTTCAGCAGACGTTGCACCTTGCGGCCGAAGGGGCCGCGGATCAGCTCCTGGCTGCCCCAGAAGAGGCCGTGGTGCACGATCTGCATCTGCGCGCCCACCTTGATGGCCGCGTCGACGCAGGGCAGGCCCGCATCCACGGTGAAGACGATGCGCGTCACCTCGCCCCCCCCTTCAACTTGCAGCCCCTGCGGGCCATAGTCGGGGATCGCGTCGATGCGCAGATAACGATCGAGATAGCGGACCAGTTCATCGCGGCGCATGGTTTCCTCTCCTACATCGACAGTGTGGTCAATCGCCGCCCGGCGCACCGGCAGCGACAGGCAGATCCAGGCTTGGATCGATCACCGCGGCCGGGTCGGCCTCGGAGGCGGCGCGCGCGCTGGCTGGCTGGGCCAGCCAGCGTTGGATGCGCAGGGTCACGCCGAACACCAGCAGAATGACCCCCGCGATGCCGATCAGCATCTGCGGAATGCCGATCAGGTCGGCCAGCGCCGCGATGGCCAGCATGGGGGGGATGCCGACCAGGTTGTTGAGCATGAACTGCACGGAAAAGACGCGGCCGCGCAGCCGATCGGGGGTGTGTTCCTGGAGCAGGGTTTGCGAGACGATGTTGACCGTGGCCATGGCCAGCCCCAGCGCCAGGCTCATGGCGATGGTGGCCAGGATCAGCGCGGCGCTGGCCACGGGCAGGGTCATCACCGAGGCGTCGAAGACGAACTGCTGGTTGGTGACCTGGAAGCGCCAGGCCAACACGCCAAAGAGGGCGAAGCCCAGAGCCATGGCCGCCAGGCCGCCGTGCACCAGGCGCTGTTTGGGCACGCGGTTGCCCCAGCGCCCCAGGATGACCGCGGCCAGCAGCATGCCCACGCCGGCCGGCGCGAAGACCACGATGGCATCTTCCGGCGCCAGGTGCAGCACGCGCGTCGAGATGCCAGGCGCCAGCATGGCCAGCGTCATCACCAGGCTGGCGATCAGGGTCAGGTGGGTCATGCTGACCAACACCGGCCGCTCGGAGATGACGAAGGAAGCGCCCTCGCGCAGGTCGCTCTTGGCCTGCTGCCAGCCTCCCTGGGGGTGGGCATGGTTGCGTTGCGGCTCATCGCGCGGCAGCCGGCCCACCAGCAGCGCCGCCACCCCATAGAGACAGGCGATCACCACAAAAGCTGCCTCCACGCCGATCAGCTTGACCACCAATGGCCCCACGATGATCAGCCCGATCACCTGCGACAGCGCCAGGGTCAAGCTGAACAACGAGTTGGCCGTCATCAGGTGGGTGCGGCCCACCAGCAGCGGAATGGCCGCGGCCTCAGCCGGGTTGAAGAACTGCCCCACGGTGGACATCAAAAAGGTGAGGGTGTAGAGCGTCAGCAACACCCAGCCGTTGCTGTGGTCGGGCGCCAATCCCAGCACCAGCAGATAGCTCAGCACGATCACCCCGCGCAGCAGGTTGGACGCGACCAGCACGGTCTTCTTGGGCCAGCGGTCGATGACCACGCCGCTGACCGGCGCGAAGATCACCCCAGGCAGGGTGAAGGCCAGGATCGTCAGCCCCAGGTGCATGCTCGATCCGGTGATGCGCTCGATCAACACGATCAGCACGAAGTTGATGGTGTTCTGCGAGGTCTGCGCCAACCACTGCGCCGCCCACAGCCGGCGGAAGGGGCGGTTCAGCAGCACTGGCCAGAAACCTTGCGAGGTGTTGACGATAGCCATAAGCTGTAGCGGTTTTTGGACCGACACGAAAACCGTCGGTCAATAAACTCCCCGGGCCACGCGCACCCGGGGGGCAGCGAGAAGCGATCAGCTCGTGGGCGGCTGGCTGGCCAACGTTACAGCCGCGCTGGCCGGCTCGCCTCGATGCACGAAGGTCTTGACGCGCTTTTCGAACTCGCGTCGGGTGAGCAGCACACGGCGCTGGCAGGTGGTGCAGTGCAGGCCGATATCCGCACCCAGCCGCACCACCGTCCATTCGTAGCCGCCGCAGGGGTGGGGCTTGCGCAGCCGCACCACGTCGCCAAGACGGATCTCCAGACTCATGGCGACTATTGTACCACGCACGCGTTTTTATGGCAACAAATGCGCCATAGCCTTGACCCAGCAATTCCCAATATGGCGATTGCCAAACTGGAGTCGAGGCTTCAGCCGGGTTTGCACGCGCAACTCGCATCGTCCGGACCCGGCTGAAGCCTCGACTCCGCCCAAATTGACCCGGCTGAAGCCTCGACTCCGCCCAAATTGACCCGGCTGAAGCCTCGACTCCGCCCAAATTGACCCGGCTGAAGCCTCGACTCCGCCTATATTGACCCGGCTGAAGCCTTGACTCCGCCCATATTTGGAGTTGCTGGCCTTGGCCGGGCTGAGTTTGCCAGCCCCGCGGGCTGTGCTATAATGCCGCGGTTTTGTGCCCGGGCCTGCTGCGAGGCAGCCCAAGCCTTGGGATGGCGCCGCCCGCCCTCTGCCTCAGGCCAGCAGGCCGGCAGGCCGAGAAGCGTGGCGTTTTGCGTGGTCCGTGATCAACATGACGCTGCGACCGCGCTTGGCAGCGCCTCCCACGCCTGGGCACAACGCCATGACCAATTCGATGAGGACAATCTGTGACAGCCAATACTTCGAACATTTCCCAGCCATCCCAGCGCCGCCGACTGATCCTGATCGCGGCGGCCGGTGGGGTGGCCCTGCTGATCCTGCTGGTTCTGCTCTACTTTCTGCCTGTATCGGTCAGGGGCCAGGTCAACGACGCTGAAAGCGGCCAGCCGCTGGCTGACGCGACCATCACCCTCAGCACGGGGGAACAACTGCGCAGCGACGCGGCCGGAAGCTTTGTCGCCCGGGCCTCCCGCTTCCGGGCTTTGAGCGCTGCGGTGGACCACGGCGCGTTCCAGCCCTGGCAGGGCGAGGCCAGCTTTGGCATCCTGCCGCTGGCGCCGGCCGCGCTGACCGCCTCCTTGCAGCCGACGGTGCTGCAAGGCCAGGTGCTCAACGCGCTGGATGGGCAGCCGGTGGCGGGCGCCGCCGTCGCCGCGGGCGACCAGACCGCCGTCGCCGACGCTGAGGGCCGTTTCGAGCTGCGCCGCCTGCCGCGCGCGGGCGCGCAGGTGACGCTGGCGGCCGAGGGCTTCATCCCCTTCGAGCTGCCCCTCTCCGATTGGGACGCGACCGGCGCGCAGGTGGCCAGTCTGCCCATCTATCCCAACGGGCTGCACGGCCACGTCAGCGACGCCCGATCGGGCCAGCCGCTGGCCGGCGTCACGCTGACCCTGAACGGCGAGAACAGCGCCAGCCTGGAGAATGGCTTCTTCTATTTTCCCAGTCAGGTGGGAACGGGGGAGATCAGCGCGACCCTGCCCGGCTTTCTGCCCGCCGCGCTGGCCGTCTCCTCGGAGGCCGCGCTGGCTGGCCAGGAGGCGCTGGAGCTCGCCTTGCAGCCCACGGCGCTGGCCGGGGTGGTCAGCGACTTCCAGACCGGCCAGCCGCTGGCCGGAGTCAGCCTGAGCGCCGGCGGCCAGACGGTCGTCAGCGAGGCCGACGGCAGCTACCGTCTGGAGCGGCTGCACGGCGACGACCTGGTGCTGACCGCTGAGCTGGACGGCTTCGAGAGGACCGAGCAGCCCATCGACGGGGCCAGCAACCTGCTGGGCGGCCAGCCGCTGGATGTGGCGCTGCTGGCGCCGCACCTGGCCGGCCGGCTGGTCAACAGCGTCACCAACAACCCGGTGGTGGGCGCGACCGTGACGGCCGGCGGGCTGAGCGCGACCAGCGACGACGACGGCCGTTTCATCCTGTGGACCACCGAGCTGCCGCTGGCCATCGCCGTGGAAGCGCCGGGCTATGAGGCGACGCAGGCCGAGTTCAGCCAGGATGCGGAGCTGGCCGTGGCGCTGGAGCCCAAGGGGGTGGTGGTGACAGTGACCGACGCCGCCGGGCAGCCGATGAGCGGCGCGCTGGTGACCAGCCAGCGCAGCGAGGCCACCACTGACGCGCAGGGCGTGGCGCTGTTGCCGCTGATCGAGGCCGGCGACGCGTACACGGTAACCGCGCCCGGCTTCGCCCCGCTGGTTCTGAGCTACGACGGCGTCACCCAGGGGGCCGCGGCCACGTTGGCGCCCGACACGCTGGCCGGCCAGGCGGTGGACGCCGCGACCGGGGAGGCCATTCCGGGGCTGGTGGTCTATGTCTACGACCGCGACCAGTGCCAGGGCATCGCCTGCCGCGGCACAGAGCCGGTGCTCTACGCCGACGCGGCCGAGGATGGCAGCTTCGAGGTCAGCGGCCTGCCGGCCAACCCGGAGATCATGCTCAAGGCGCCGGGCTACAGCCTCTATTTCCCCGAGACGCTGGCCGGCGGCGAGTGCGGCGCGCCTCTCTGCCTGGCCGCGCAGATGGAGCCCTTCGAGGCACGCGGCTTCTACGTGCCCTTCCATTTCCTGTACGACCGGGCGCTGATCAACTCGCGCCTGGATCTGATCGAGCAGTCGCCGGATCTGAACGCGGTGGTGATCGACATGAAGAGCGACTACGGCGAGGTGGCCTGGGACCCGCAGAACCCCATCGCGCGCGAGATCGGCATCCATCCCAACGACATCATGACCGCCCAGGAGTTCCTGGAGGAGGCGCAGCGGCGCGGCATCTACACCATCGCCCGCTTTGTGACCTTCAAGGATGACGCGCTGGCCGAGGGGCAACCGGAATGGGCGCTGCGTCGGCGCTCCAACCCTGGCCAGATCTGGAAGGATGGCGAAGACCTGGCCTGGGCCGACCCCTATCTGCCGGAGGTGCGCCAGTATGAGATCGATCTGGCCAAGGAGCTCTCTGCGCTGGGCTTCGATGAGATTCAGTTCGACTATTTCCGCTTTTCCGGCCTGCGCGACCACAACATGTTGACCTACTCGGTGGAGAGCACCCCTGAGAACCGGCGCGAGACCATCACCAACTTCTCGCGCGATCTGATGGCCGCGCTCAAGCCCTACGGCATCTTCACCGCCATCGACGTCTTCGGCAGCATCATCCTCAACGGCAACGAGCCCTTCATCGGCCAGAATCTGGCCGACATGTCGCAGGGGCTGGACTATCTGAACCCCATGATCTACCCGCAGGTGTGGTGGCCGGGCACCTTCCCCGGCTGCGACGAGCCGGTGCTCTGTCCCTACAAGGTGATCTACGACAGCACCGAAATCGTGCGCGACATCGTGCCGCTGCCGACGCGCATCCGGCCCTGGCTGCAAGGCTACCCCAAGAATTTCCGCACCGACGGCCCCGCGGCCGGCTACGACTACGACGTGCCGGAGATGATGATCCAGCGCCAAGGGGCTGAGGACGCCGGCGCTGAGGGCTGGCTCTTCTGGTCGGGCGGCGGTCGTTTCCCCGATGAGATCTTCGGCCCCATGCCGTCGCTGGCGGAGCTGGAGGCGCAGATCCGGGCGCGGCAGGGGGGCCGGGCCGGGCCGTATTAGGCCAGCCCCTGCGCGTAGGATTGACATTTGCTGGCTGCGCGGCTACAATGCCATCAGTGGTTTGTACCCCATCGTTTGGAGTGGATGGCCGCTCCAACCATTGGCAATCGCCCGCTGCCAGTGCTGAATTCCCCCCTCTGGAAAGGAGCCAATCTGATGCAACTGGTGATCAAGGGCCGCAACATGGAAGTCAACGATCGGCTCAGGGAGTATGTGGACAAGAAGATCGGCAAGATGACCAAGTTCCTGCCGGACGTGCAGGAGATTCGCGTCGAGCTGGCCGAAGAGAAGAGCCGCAAGGCCAGTGAGCGCGAGGTGGTGCAGGTGACCATGCGCAGCAACGGCACGCTACTGCGCGCGGAGGAACGCAACAGCGACATCTACGCCGCCATCGACGCCGTGTCAGACACGCTGCACGGCCAGATCAACCGCTTCAAGGGCAAGAAACGCCGCAAGATGGAGCGCGCCCAGGTGGCTGCCGTGGAAGCGCTGGAGACCGAGTACATCAGCTCAGCCTTGGAGCCGGTGGCCGACGAGGAGGGCCTGTTCGAGGGCCGGATCGTGCGCACCAAGCGCTTCTCCATGACGCCGATGAACGAGGAAGAAGCCATCGATCAGATGGAACTGCTCGGCCACGATTTCTTCATCTTCTACAACGCGGCCAGCGACAGCGTCAACGTGCTCTACCGGCGCTCCGATGGCAACTACGGGCTCTTGCAGCCTGAACTGGCCTGAGCGCGCCGCGCGCGGCGCGCCATACGTCTGAACAACCACAGGCCAGGGTGCACTCCCTGGCCTGTGCGCGTGGCAACCGTCTCTCTGCCGCCGGTCGAGCCATCGCCGCGGCGGCGGGCACAACGAGATCAGGCTCACCCCTTTGGAGGTCTTGCAGCGTGAAGCAGATCCTTTTGGTATGTACGGCCAACGTCTGCCGCTCCCCCATGGCCATGGGCCTGCTGCGGGAACGGCTGCGCCTGGGCGGCCTGGCGGACCAGGTCGCGGTCAGCTCGGCCGGCGTCTACGGCATGGATGACAGCCCGGCCAGCCAGCCGGGCGTCGAGGTGCTGGCCGAGCGTGGCATCGACATCAGCGAACACCGCGCCCACACGGTGACGGAGCGCGAGATCAGCGCGGCCGATCTGGTGCTGGTGATGGAGGAAGCACACCGCCGCACGCTCTTCTACAACTACCCCCATCAACTGGGCAAGATCTTCCTACTTAGCGAGATGGCCGGCGCCTATGGCGACATCAAAGACCCCTATCGCAAGCCCAAGGAAGACTATGTGCGCACCGTCGATGAGCTGACCGCGCTGATCGATCAGGGCTACCCCACCATCGTGCGCCGCCTGCGCCTCGATCAGCCGGACAAACGGTAGCGCGGTCGGGGGGCGATCACTGCGGGCCCGGGGCAGCCTTTCGCTGCCGCCCTTCCCGCAGCAGCACCCAGTAGGGATAGGCCCCGTAGTAGTAGGCCAGCAACAGGCAGAGCTTCAGGCCGTGCAGCCCATCCTTGTAGCCTTGCAGGGTGAGGTAGCGGCGGCGGAACTCGCGCAGCGGCTGGAGGATGAAGTTGTGCGGCCGGGGACGGATGCCGCGCTCGGCCAGGATGCGCGCCTCGTAGGCGGCATAGCGCCGCTGCTTGCCGTGAAACTGCGCCCAACTGTCGTAGTTGTAGTGGATCAGGGGATTCTGCAGATTGCCGCTGGGCCCGTCCAGCAGCACCACCTCGTGTACCGGCCGCTCCAGGTCGTAGCGCGCCCGGTCGATGCGCATCAGCCGCAGTTGATAGTCAGGGTAGAAGCCGCCATGATCGACGCGCTGGCCGACGATGATGTTCCAGCGGGGGACGCCCCAGCCCACCTCCGTCCGTTCGGCGATCACCTGGCGGATCTCGGCCGCCAACTCCGGCGTGGCCCGTTCGTCGGCGTCGACGAAGAAGGCCCATTGCGCGCCCAGCGCGGCGGCCTCGGCCAGGGCGGCGTTGCGTTGGCGCGCCCAGCCGTCGAAGGGGCGCTGGCTGACCAGCGCGCCGGCGGCGCGCGCCAGCTCCACGGTGCCGTCGTCGCTGTAGGAATCGGACACCAACACCCCGTCGGCCCAGCGCACGCTCTCGATGCATGCGCTGATGTGACGGGCCTCGTTTTTGGTCAGAATGATGGCAAAGAGGGTCATGGCAACAGCGCCTCCACAGCGCGGTAGGCGGCCAGTCGTTCATCCAGGTCGGGGGGGCTTTGCCGTCGCACGGCCTGCGCCTCGGCCCGCAGACCGGCGCGCAGCAGCGTGGCCGCGGCCCGGTTGAAGAGCGCGCCGTGATAGCGCCCGAAGTAGCGCAGCCGGCTCTGCCAGAGGGCCACGAAGGCGCGGCTGCGGAACTGGCTGCTGCTGGCGCCGGCCACATGGATCACCTGCGCGGCCGGCACGCAGTGGATGGACCAGCCCGCCTGCTGCGCCCGTCGCTGCCAGTCCATCTCCTCGCAGTACATGAAGTAGCTTTCGTCCAGCAGCCCCACCTGGCGCAGCGTCTCGCCCCGCACCAGCAGCGTGGCGCCCAGCACGAAATCGACCGGGAAGGGCTTGCCCGCGGCATAGAGCCGGCCGCTGTAGCGGCCGTTGAGGCGGGAATCGAGCAGGGGCCGGTTCAGCCGGCCGGGCGGCGGGAAAAAGTCCAGGCCAAGCTGGGCCAGGCCGGGGAAGCGGAACGCGCCGTGCTGAAAACTGCCGTCGGCGTAGGCAAGCTGCGCGCCGCACGCGCCGGCCGCCGGCGTTTGGTCCAGAAAGCGCAGCAACTGCGCCGGCGCGTCGCCCTGCACCACCGTGTCGGGGTTGAGCAGCCAGACGTGGCGCGGCTGGCCGGCGCTGGGCGGCTGGCCGGTCGCCCAGGCATAGGCCGCCAGCGGGCGCGCCTCGCCGGCCAGCGGCGCAAAGCCCAGCAACTGCAGCGCCAGGTTGTTGCCGGCCGTGTAGCCCAGGTTGTCCGGGCTGGCCAGCAGACGCACCTGGGGAAAGGCCTCGGCCACCATGGCCGCGCTGCCGTCGGCCGAGGCGTTGTCCACCACCCAGACCTCGGCCGTCAGCTCCGGCGTCCGGGCCAGACTGGCCAAGAGGGACTCCAGACAGGCGCGCAGCAACGCGCTTACGTTGTAGTTGACGATGACAACGGCTAGTTGCATGTTGCACAAGCGGGGGATGGCCCCCAATGCCTGGGTCGGCCCCCCTACGGCGCACCCACGTTTACGCTGATGCGATCCACATAGTTGTTGGCCACGCTGACGAACTCGTGGATCAGGCCGCCCCACCAGAAGTTGGTGCCCACCGGCGGCGCCTGGTCGAACTCGATGCAGCCGGAAACCTGCGAGCGCTGGCCGGGCAGCAAATACCACTGCTCCACCCCGTCGATCAGCCGCATCTCCAGGTCCTCCGGCCGGCCGATGGCCCAGCGGAAGGGGAAGTCGTAGCCGGTGGTGTCGAAGTTGACGCCAAAGCGCCAGACGCCGGCCTGCTGGTAGAGGCTGGAATCGCCCAGCTCGTTGGCCAGGGTGTTGTGGTTCTGGCTGAATTTATAGGTAGTGCCGGGCCAGGGGCCGGCCGTGCGGATGCTGACCGTGCCCTCGTTCTGGATGGTGGTGGTGAAGCACAAGGAGCCGCCCAGCGGCACGCTGACCACCCGGTTGGTCTCCCCCACCCAGTCGATCTCGCCCTGCAGGATATCGGCGCGCGGCTTGCCGCCATCCTCGATGGTCAGCGTGGAGCTGACTACCACGTGGTTGCCGGCCAGGTCGCGCGCCTCGCCATAGATAATGTAGTCGCCGTCGGGCGGCGCTTCCGCGCCCTGGTCCACATCGGCCTCGTAGCGATACTCGTGATAGCCCCGCTCGCCCGGCCTGATCACCCGTTCCTTCTCGGCGATGAAGTATTTGAAGGCCGGCTCCTTGGGATCGACCAGGTAGACCTGCACGTCGTCCACATCCTTGGGCAGATAATAGGAGATGGAGACCCAGTCGTCGATGCTGTCCTGGTTGGGGGTGAAGCGCTGGGGCGCCACGGTGAAGTTCTGCAGCTCAGGCAGCACGACGTCGCCATCCACCAGGGTGATGGTTCCCGACTGAGAGGCCACGCGGCCCCGCTCATCGCGCGCCTCGACGGTCCAAGTGTAGTCGCCGTCGGGCAACACCCGCCCCATCACCTGCTGCGGGCCGAAGCCGTGGTCCACCACTTCGGGCTCGTTGACCACGCCGCCCCAGGCCACCTGGTAATCCCCCGGCGAGCGCAACTGGTCGCGGCGGAAGTAATGACGATTGCCCTGTGCATCGTCGAAATAGATCGAAACCTCGGCCGTGCGGCCCAGGCTGTAGCGGATATTGGTGGCGTCGTCGCTGCCGTCAGCGTTGGGGCTGATGACTGCGGGCGACATGGCGACATTGGTCAGCAGCGAGCCGAAACTGCACGCGGCAGCCAGCAGGGCCAGCGCCGCCAATGTCGCGGTCACAGATAGGAAGCGCATCAATCGCACGGGGAAGATCTCCTTGGGTTCAGCAGTTGCCGATGTTCACGCCGCGCCTCCTCTGAGGTTGCCGGCGGCTGGGGGTGAACATTGCAGGGCGCTGACGTTGCCTGCGCTCGATGGCACGACGCGGCCCGGCGCAAGGTTCAGGGCAGTCTACCAGATGGAGGGCGGTTCGTCAAGGCATGGAATGGTGGAGAATTGACAGAACGCACCCCGCCAAGTATCATGCCTGCTCGTGAACTGCCCCGCCGGGATGCTTCGCTGGCGCTTCTGCGCCGTGCGAGTTGTCTGCGGAACCCGCTCAGCATGACAGGGTGTGAGTTTGGCAGACTCGCAACAGCTTTTGGGCCGCGCCGCCGGACAGCAGTTCCGGCGGTCTGTTTGCCAGGCCATTTGCAGGAGAGACGCTCGTGATACGCAAGCTATGGGCGCACTGGCTGACGCTGGCGCGCAAGATCGGTCAGTTCCAGTCACGGATCATCCTGACGCTCTTCTACTTCGTCTTCGTCACCCCCTTTGGCCTGGCTGTGCGCCTGTTTGCCGATCCGCTGCACACGCGGCGGCGCTCCATGGCTGATGGGCAAACGGGGTGGCAGCCACGCGAGACCCGCGACGTCGACCTGGCATCGGGCCAGAAGCAGTCGTAATCTGGAGACCAGGAGCTTATTCGTTGTACATTCTCGGCATTTCCTGCTTCTATCACGACTCGGCTGCGGCGCTGCTGTCCGATGGGAATCTGATCGCGGCCGCACAGGAGGAGCGCTTCTCCCGCCTGAAGAATGACTATCGTTTCCCCAGCCATGCGGTGGAGTTCTGCCTGCGCCAGGCGGCCATCGTGGCCGACGAGCTGGATTATGTGGTCTTCTACGAGAAGCCGCTGCCCAAGTTCGAGCGCATCCTGATGTCCACCCTGAGCACCTTTCCCCGTTCGTGGAAGGTCTTTCGCGAGGCGATGATTGCCTGGTTCGACGAGAAGCTGTGGGTCAAGGGGATTCTGATGGACAAGCTGGGGGTGCCGGCTGAGAAGATCCTGTTCGTGGAGCACCACCTGAGCCATGCGGCCAGCGCGTTCTTCTCTTCGCCCTTCGAGGAGGCGGCCGTGCTGACCATCGACGGCGCGGGGGAATGGACCACCACCGCGCTGGGCCGCGCGACGGCCTCCTGGCGCGATGGCAGCCGCAACCGCATCGACCTGACCAGCGAGATGCGCTTTCCCCATTCGTTGGGGCTGCTCTACTCGGCCTTTACCGCCTGGCTGGGCTTCGAGGTCAACGAGGGGGAGTACAAGGTCATGGGCATGGCGCCCTATGGCCGGCCGCACCACATGGACAAGCTGGAGAAGCTCGTCCGGCTGCACGGCGATGGCAGCTTCCATTTGAACATGGACTATTTCAGCTACCACTACTCGCCGGAGCGCACCTTCAACGACCGCTTCGTGCGGCTGTGGGGCGAGCCGCGGGTGCATGACGCCGAGTTCTTCTGCGAGACCACCGGCGACAACCTGGCCGGCCGCGAGGAGGCTGCCCGGCGCAACCAATACTACGCCGACGTGGCGGCCAGTGTGCAGCTCCTGACCGAAGAGGCGCTGCTGCAGATGGTCAGGCAGCTCCATGCCCAGACCGGGCTGAGCCGGCTGGTGATGGCGGGGGGCGTGGCGCTGAACTCGGTGGCCAACGGCCGCATCATGCGTGAGTCCCCCTTCGAGCAGGTCTATATCCAGCCGGCGGCCGGCGACGCGGGCGGCGCGCTGGGCGCGGCGCTCTATGCCTATCACGTGTTGTTGCAACAGCCGCAACGCTTTGTGATGGAACACGCCTACTATGGCGAGTCCTACAGCGAGGCCGCCTGCGCGGATTTTCTCAAGACTCAGGGCCTGGACTACGATCTGGTCGAGGACGAGCAAAAGCTGGCCGACATCATCAGCGACGCGCTGATCGACAGCCAGGTGGTGGGGCTCTTCCAGGGGCGCTTCGAGTGGGGGCCGCGCGCGCTGGGCAACCGCTCGATCCTGGCCGACCCGCGCCGGGCTGAGATGAAGCACATCGTCAACACCAAGATCAAGTTCCGCGAGCCATTCCGCCCCTTTGCGCCGGCGACGCCGGAGGAGCGGGCCGCCGACTACTTCGACCTGGGCCGCGCCGCCGGCCAGTATCCGCTGCGCTTCATGCTGATGGTCAGCCCCGTGCTGCCCGACAAGCAGGAAGAGATCCCGGCCGTGTCGCACATGGGCTCCAGCCGGCTGCAGACGGTCAACCGGGAGTGGAATCCGCGCTATTACGACATCATCGACGCCTTTGGCCAGAAAACCGGCGTGCCGGTGCTGATGAACACCTCCTTCAACCTGCGCGGCGAGCCCATCGTCACCACGCCGGCCAACGCCTTCAACACCTTCAGCAAGAGCGACATTGACCTGTTGGTGCTGGAGCGCTTTGTGGTGCGGAAGTAGGCTGGGTAGATGGGAAGATAAGCCTGACGTGGTCTGCCGACGGGCTCGGTCAGGAGACCGGCCCGAGCGGGTTGCCGGCGGGCTCGGTCGGGAGACCGGCCCGAGCGATTGACGAAGCGGCCCGAGCGATTGACGAAGCGGCCCGAACGATTGACGAAGCAGGAGTTGTGACAAGATGAAGATGAAAAGCGCCGGCGCGCGGGCGAGCGTGCTGAAAGAACTGGTTGGTTTTCTCTGGGAGCGCAAACTGTGGTGGCTGATCCCATTGGTCGTCCTGCTGGTGACCTTTGGCCTGCTGCTGGTCTTCGCCCAGGCCTCAGGCATCGCGCCGTTTATTTACACGCTGTTTTGATGTCAATTCTTTTTTGACACCAGGTTCTGATCACCGGGGCTTGCTGACGTCGGGGGACAAGCGCGATTCTGCCGCGCCATCGCTTGTTGAGTTTGTCCAAATTCACCTCCATGTGCTACAATGCACACAGTTCGTTCACAGGTACGCCACAAGGCTGCCCCGGAAAATCCACCTGCATATCCTAACTGCGAGGTAGCAGCCCGTCCCGAAAAGTCTCATCTTGCCCCTTGATACCCAGCCAACGGCAGAGGGACTTTTTGATTTCCTGTGCTTTGTGGTATAATCCCGGCGTTTGTTCCAGTTTCTACAGCTTCCGGCGCGTGGCCTGTCTGAAAGGCCCCGCCTCTCCGCAGATGATCGCCTGACCTCGTCCCAATCTGGCCCGGCGTCATCGCCATCGTAACACCCCTCGGAGGATTTTGCATGGCACTAGCCAACTTTCAGTTCATCCTGATCCTGGCGCTGGTCGGCATTGCCCTGCCTTTCATCGGCGTGGGCGTGGCCTGGCTCCTCCGTCCCAAGAAGCCCAATAAGCTCAAGACCTCCACCTACGAATGCGGCGTCGAGACCTACGGCGACGCCTGGTCGCAGTTCAAGGCGCAGTACTACCTCTTCGCTCTGATCTTCGTCATCTTCGATATCGAGGCGGTCTTCCTCTTCCCCTGGGCGGTGGCCTACGGCGGCCTGGGGTTCTACGCCCTGCTGCAGGCCTTGATCTTCATTTTCCTGCTATTCGACGGTCTGATCTACGCCTGGAAGACAGACGCCCTGGCCTGGCAATAACAGCCCAACCTCGGTTTGCAGTAGCCCCTGAGCCTGGAGTACATCTAGATGAACATCTTCGAGCTTATCCGTGATCCTTCGCAGATTGGACCCTGGTTCCATCAGTTGTTGCTGAGCGCGGGGATGCAGGAGTGGGTGGCCAACCTGATCGGCGACGTCATCGGCGTGCTGTTGATCGTCGGCGCGGTCCTCACCTCGGCCATCTTCCTGATCTGGCTGGAGCGCAAGATCGCGGCCCGTCTGCAAGACCGCATCGGCCCCAACCGCGCCGGCCCCTACGGCCTCCTGCAAACCATGGCCGACATCGTCAAGCTGCTGACCAAAGAAGATGTCACCCCCGACGGGGCCGACCGGGTGTCGTTCAACCTGGCGCCGGCTCTGATGGTGATGCAGATCATCATGGTGGCGGCCATCATCCCCATCAGCGCCGGGCTGATCGGCGCCAACCTGTCGGTGGGCTTGCTCTACTTCATCGCCATGAGCGGCATCGCCTCCATCGGCGCGCTGATGGCCGGCTGGGCCTCCAACAACAAATATGCCTTGCTGGGCGGCTTCCGCGTCGTCGCCCAACTGTTGAGCTACGAGATCCCGCTGGCCTTTTCGCTGTTGGCCGCGGTGATCTGGGCCGGCACCATGGCCACCAACAACCTGGCCATGCAGCAGGGGGAGTTGCTCTTCGGCTTCATACCGGGCTGGAACATCCTGGTGATGCCCTTTGCCGCGCTGATCTTCTTCATTGCCACCCTGGCCGAGGGAGAGCGCGCCCCCTTCGACCTGCTGGAGGCTGAGAGCGAGATCGTGGCCGGCCCCAACATCGAGTACAGCGGCCTCAAGTTCGCCTGGTTCTATTTGCAGTTCTTCGTCAACAGCCTGCTGCTGGCCTGCATCTTCACCACCGTCTTCCTGGGCGGCTGGCAAGGCCCCTTTGTCGAGCAGGTCCCCTTGTTGGGCATCGGCTACTTCTTCGTCAAGAGCCTGTTGGTGCTGTTGGCGCTGATGTGGGTGCGCGCCACCTACCCCCGCCTGCGCATCGACCAGATGATGACCTTCTGCTGGAAGGTGCTGGTGCCGGCGACGCTGGCCGTGGTGCTGATCGTGGCTATCGGCGCCCGCATCACCCCCGATCGCAGCATCAACGCCGTCATCATCAGCGTCGCCAACATCGTGGCGCTTCTGGTCACCCTCGGCGTTATCGGTCGCTCGCTGCGCCGCGACGTGCAGCGCCGCAAGGCCGCCCTGCCCGGACGGTCCACCGCCCAGGTCTAGTCCAGCCGGACCGTGCACCCCTGGTGAGGAGTTCGCATGGAATTCACTTATCTCCACGTTATCTTCCTGGCAATCGCAGGCTTCACCCTGTTGTGTGGCCTGGGCGTGGTGGTCAGCCGCAACCTGTTTCACTCAGCGATCTGGCTGATCGGCGCGTTTGCCGGTGTGGCGGCTATCTACTGGCTGTTGGAAGCCGAGTACCTGGCCATCGCCCAGATCATGATCTACATCGGTGCGATTGCCACCCTGATCGTCTTTGCCATCATGTTGAGCCGCGGCATGATGATCGGCCGCGTCAAGATGAACAATTTCCAGGCGGGTATCTCGGCGGTGGTGGGCATCCTGCTCTTCGCCGTGCTGGCTTTCATCCTCTTGCAGGTTGAATGGCCCGTGGTGCAGCAGGCCGTGCTGCCTGACCCGGTTCCGATGATGGGCCAGGCTTTTGTCACCACCTACGTCATCCCCTTCCAGGTGATCGCCGTCCTCTTGTCGGTGGCCCTGGTGGGCGCCATCATGATCGCACGGGAGCGCTAATCGATGCCAACCATCCCGCTCAGTTGGTTCTTGTTGGTGGGCGCCGGGCTGTTCAGCATCGGCCTCTACGGCGCACTGGCCCGACGCAACGCCGTCGCCGTGTTGATGGGCGTCGAGCTGCTGTTGAACGCGGTCAACATCAACCTGGTCGCCTTTAACCGCTACATCACGCCGGCGCAGGTGACCGGGCAGGTCTTCACGGTCTTCGTGCTGGCCATCGCCGCCGCCGAGGCGGCCGTCGGCCTGGCCCTGATCATCGCCATCTACCGCACGCGCGATACCGTCAACCTGGACGAGATCGACCTGTTGAAGGGATAGCATGGCCCAGGTCCA
>JAKQCW010000274.1 GCA_029558955.1 Chloroflexota bacterium | reverse complement strand
GCGCCCGCAGCGTGGCGGACGTCGCCTCGGGTGCGGCGTCGATCTGCGCCAGCGCCTCTTCCAGCCAGCCGCGGGCTTCGCTGTAGTGGCCGCGCCGCTGCCAGAAAAGGCCCAGCGCGCAGGCCATGCCGGCCGCGCTGGCCAGGGGGCCACGGGCCAGCAGGGTGGCCAGCGCCGCGCGCAGATTGTCCGCGTCCCGCTCCAGCCGCGCCAGCCAGACCGCCTGGCCCGGCCCCTCCAGATGCCCTGCGGCCCGCATGGCCCAGGCGGCGTAATAGTCGGCATGACGGCGCTGCATGGCGGCCAGCTCGCCGCGGGCCTGCAGTTGCTCCAGCGCGAACTCGCGGACGATTCCCAGCATGGCAAAGCGCGATTCGGCCTCGACCGCCTCCAGCACGGCGGCCAATGGGCAGGCGCCGCGGCAGACAATGGCCGCGAAACAGCCGGGCGGTAGCCCATCCGCGCGCATCAGGAGGCTTTGGTCGAGCAGCGCCTCCAGGCCGCTGGCCACATCGAACCGCGCTGCTGCCCCAGCGCCAGCCGCGGCCGTCTGCCCGACGCTGCCGGCGCAGATCGCCTCGGCGGCCGCCAGACTGAAGCCGTCGGTGAAAACGGCCAGCCGGGCCAACAGCACCCGCTCCTCCTCCGTCAGCATTCCGTAGCTCCAGGCCAACGCGTCGTGCAGCCCCTGATGAGGCGACGCGCCCCCGACGCTTCCCTGGCTCAGCAGCGGCAGGGGGCGCTCGAGCCGTTCAACCAGCTCCTGGGGGGTCAGTTGCCTGAGCTTGGCGGCAGCCAGTTCGATGGCCAGCGGCAGTCCGTCCAGCCGGCGGCAGATCTCGATGGCAATCGGGGTGAGCGACGGGGTGAGCTGAAAGCCCGGCCGCGCGGCCTGGGCGCGGTCGCAGAAGAGTTGAACGGCATCGGCGCTGGCCAGGTCCATCGGCCGGCCGCGCTCGGGCAGCGCCAGGGTGGCCAGGGCAAACTCGTGCTCGCCGTAGAGGTGGAGCCGGGCGCGGCTGGTGGCCAAGAGGCGCAGCCCTGGGCAGGTCGCCAGCAGCTCAGCCAAAAAGGGGACGGCCGGCAGCAGGTGCTCCAGGTTGTCGAAGATCAACAACATCTCCCGGGACGCCAGAAAGTAGCGGAGAGACTGGGCCAGGTCGGCGTCGCGCGCCTCACGCACTCCCAGCGCGCTGGCTGTGGCCGATGGAACCAGCGCCGGATCCTGCACCGAGGAGAGCGCCACCAGGCAGACGCCATCGCGAAAGGCCCCGGTCAGGCGATGCCCCACCTCCAGCGCCAGGCGGGTCTTGCCCACCCCCACCGGGCCGGTCAGGGTCACCAGGCGCGCATCTTGCCCTTGCAGCGCCTTGGCGATAGCCGCCATCTCGTCTGCCCGGCCGACCAGGGAGGTGACCGGCGCCGGCAGGTGGCTGGCTGGCCGGTAGACGTCGGATGCCTCGGGGCTGGGCAGACGGGCGGGCGCGCGTTCGCCTACGGCCGCGGCCACAAAAGCTGCACTTTCTTCGGCGGGCAGCGCCAGGCATTGGGCCAGCCGCCGGGCCATCTGCGTCGAGGGGCGGCGCTGGTCGCTTTCGATCTTGCGCAGGGTGACGACCGCGCAGCCCACCCGCTGCGCCAGGTCTTCCTGGGTCAAGTCCAGGGCCTTGCGTCGCCGTCGCACCCAATAGCCAAAGGAATCGGTCGCGTCCATCGTCGCCTGCCGGGCTGAATGCGCCAGGATTGTATCACGCTTGTATCGAAAAATGATACCCGTTGCCGTCTATTCTATGCTTGAATCAACGCAAAGTCAACAGGTTTTTTGAGCCACAGGAGGTCACCCATGACACCAACCATCTTGCAGATCAACTTCAACTTCAGCAGCACACGGGCCGACTATGAGGCCGCCTCGGCCCAGGCAGCCAGCTACATCGCCAGCGTTCCCGGCCTGGCCTGGAAGATCTGGCCCATGAGCGAGGAGAGGCGCGAGGCCGGCGGCATCTACCTCTTCGAGAACGCCGAGGCGGCCGGCGCCTTCGCCGTCCAGTTGGAGGCGATGCTGCGCGCCGACCCCTCCTTCAGCAATCTGAGCATCAAGCAGTTCGACGTCATCGAGGGGCTAACCGCGATCACGCGCGGGCCGGTGGCGCCGGCGCGAGCGACGACCTTCGCCGGCATGGCCGCGGCCGCGCTGGCGACCGTGCCCAGCATCACGCCCGCAGAGGCGCAGCGCCGGCTGGCCGCCGATCCGTACACCCTGGTGATCGACGTGCGCGACGCCGCCGACATCGCCGTCACCGGCACCCTGCCGGGCGCGCTGAACATCTCCTACGGCGCGCTGACCTACCAGGCGGATCACGAGGCGCCGGAACCGTGGCGTGCGCCGCAGCTGGCCGACCATAGCCGGCCGGTGATCACCACCTGCATCCTCGGTCCGCTGGGCGCGCTGGGCGGCAAGCTGCTGCACGACATGGGCTTCACCGATGTCGCCATTCTGGAAGGCGGGGTGCAGGCCTGGGCCGAAGCCGGGCTGCCGGTGGCAATGAACGGCCACAGCTAGGAAGGGTCTGCTGACATCGCCGGATGCCAAGGGTTGCGACCGTTGGCACCCGGCGCCAGCCTGACCTGTGCGAGCTTGTGCCCTGATTCGGGCGGCGGCAAAAGACTGACAGTGCCGGTCAACTGCGGGTGTGGAGGATCCAGGCGGATCAGCGCTGTCAATCCTCCGCGACGCACGCCTGTTTACCCAATTGACAGCAATTACCTCTCATGGTATGCTCTGGACATAAAATCCCACCCCAGAGATAAGGAGATGCACCATGAAGGACCTGCTCGTCAAGGACTGGATGACCGCCAAAGTCATCACCGTGGATGTTCACACCGCGTTGCCCGATGCACACAAGCTGATGCGCAGCCACAAGATCCGTCGTCTGCCGGTGATGGACGGCGACACGGTGGTGGGGATCGTCACCCGCAGCGATATCCGCGAGGCATCTCCTTCCGACGCCACCTCGCTGAGCGTGTGGGAGCTGCACTATCTGCTGGGCAAGCTGACCATGGGCGACATGATGACCCCCCGGCCCTTCACCATCCTGCCCACGGCCACCATCCGGGACGCCGCACGCATGATGGACAGCCACAAGATCGGCGGCCTGCCGGTGGTGGACACCGAGGGGAAGCTGCAAGGCATCATCACCGAGTCCGACATCTTCCGCATCCTGATCGCCTGGTTTGATCAATTGGAGGCCGAAACCGCGGCCGCGGCGACGTAAGGCGCGCCGTTGGCCAGTTTCTGGCATCGTCTGGCTGTGCGTCAAGCGGTTGGCGAGCATCGTTCGCCGGCCGCTTTTCATCTGGCTGGCATTTGCCCGCGCGCATCGGGACCACGAACCCGCGTGGGACAAGCTCAGCGGAACGTCCCGCCGGGTCGTGCGCATGGGTCCGACTGGGGCAGGACCCCTTGGAATCGGTGCATGGGGGCGGGATAGCGTTGCAGTTTGACATTTCCGGGGAAATCGCTACACTGCGGCACAGTTGACGCTTGATTGTCCACTCATTGAGTTTTGATCGTTCTCCAGTCGTCGGTCACGGGTGTGATCGCAGTCCCACCTTCGTTTCCTATCCTCATTGGCAGTCGTCAGGTTCAGTTGGCTCGCACGCGTGCGAGGAGGCGGTGTGGCAGAATCTGCTCTCTTGTCCGTGGAAGATGTCAGCCTGGTCTTTGGCCGCGTCCAGGCGCTTTCTGCTGTCAGCTTGCAGGTGCGCCCCGGCGAGATTCTGGCCATCATCGGCCCCAACGGGGCGGGCAAGACCAGCCTGCTCAACTGCATCAGCAATTTCTACAAGCCCACGGCCGGACGCATCCTCTTCGACGGCAACGACCTGACCCGCACCGCCCCGCACCGCATCGCCGGCTTCGGCATCGCCCGCACCTTCCAGAACATCGCCCTTTACACCGGCCTCAGCACGCTGGACAACCTGATGGCCGCGCGCCACATCCACATGCGCGCCGGCCTGCTGCAATGCCTGCTCTACTGGGGCTTTTCGCACCGCGAGGACCTGCGCCATCGTCTGGTGGTGGAGGAGATCATCAAGTTCCTGGAGATGGAGGCGATCCGCAAGACCACGGTGGGCGCGTTGCCGCACGGGCTGCGCAAACGGGTGGAGCTGGGCCGCGCGCTGGCGCTGGAGCCCCGCCTGCTGCTGCTGGATGAGCCGATGACCGGCATGAACCAGGAGGAGAAGGAGGACATGGCCCGCTTCATCCTGGACATCCACGAGCAGCGCGGCCTGAGCATCGTGCTGATCGAACACGACATGGGGCTGGTGATGGATATCGCCGACCGGGTGGTGGTGCTGGACTTCGGCGTCAAGATCGCCGAGGGCGCGCCGGACGAGATCAAACGCAACCCGGAAGTGATCCGGGCCTACCTGGGCCAGGCCTACACCTAGACCATGACTGAGCCGCAGACCCTTGCCCAACACTGGCTGAGCAATGTCCGGCGCTGGCCCGGCCGCGATCAGGTGGCCGCGCGCCAGAAAGACCTGGGCATCTGGCAGTCCTACTCCTGGACGCAGGAATATGAGCAGGTGCGCGATTTCAGCCTGGGGCTGGTGGAGCTGGGCCTGCAACGGGGCGACCGGGTGGCCATCATCGGCGACAACGACCTGGAATACCTGTGGGGCATATTGGCGGTGCTGGCGGCCGGCGGCGTGGTGGTGGGGCTGTTCACCGACGTGACGCCGAAAGAGGTGCAGTATGTGGTGACGCACTCCGACGCCGTGTTCGTGTTGGCCGGCGATCAGGAACAGTGCGACAAGCTGCTGGCCATTCGCCAGGACACGCCGCTGGTGCGCCAGGTGATCTACTGGGATCAGCGCGGCCTGTGGGGCTACGACGATCCCTGGCTGATGAGTTTTCAGGGGGTGCAGACGCTGGGCCGCGCCGCGCAGCAGGCTGATCCCGACCGCTTCGAGGCGCTGATCGGGGCGGGCCGGGCCGACGAGGTGGCGATGTTCTGCTACACCTCCGGCACCACCGGCCTGCCCAAGGGCGCGATGATCAGCCACGGCGATTTCATCTACGTGGCGCAGGCCTTCGACGCCATCGAAAAGGTGCGGGCCAGCGACAACTACATGTCCTTCATCCCCATGGCCTGGATCGGCGGGGCGGCGCTGGACCTGGCGCCGCACTGCACCAGCGGCGTCACCCTCAATTTCGCCGAAGGCCCCGACACGGTGCAGCAGAACATCCGCGAGATCGCGCCCGATGCGCTGCTCTACAACTCGCGGCTGTGGGAGAACCTGGTGGCGTCGATCCAGGTGCGCATGACCGACGCCTCGTGGCTGAACCGGCTGCTCTACCGCGTGTTCCAGCCGGTGGGCTACCGCACGGCCGAGTACCAACTGCGCAAGCAGCGCCCGCCGCTGCCCTGGCGGCTGCTGAACAGCCTGGGCCGCGTCGCCTTCTTTCAGCCCACCCTCAGCCAGTACGGCCTGCACCGGGCGCGCACGGCCTACACGGCCGGCGCGGCGCTGAGCCCCGATGTGGTGCGCTTCTTTCTGGCGCTGGGGCTGCCGCTGCGCCAGATCTACGGCTCCACCGAGGTGACCGGCGGCGCGATCACCCACCGGCCCGACGATATCAAGTTCGAGTCCATCGGCGTGCCGCTGCCGGGCGCGCGGGTGAAGATCTCGCCGGAGGGGGAGATTCTGCTGACCAGCCCCGGCCTGTTTGC
Source organism: Chloroflexota bacterium (assembly GCA_029558955.1). Taxonomy (GTDB): domain Bacteria; phylum Chloroflexota; class Anaerolineae; order JAAEKA01; family JAAEKA01; genus JAAEKA01. The sequence continues at coordinate 4,640 of JAKQCW010000274.1, read as the reverse complement.
CGGCTATCACAAGGACCCGGCCGCCACCGAGGCCGCGCTGATCCGCGATGAGGAGGGGGTGGCCTGGTTCCGCACCGGCGACGCCGGCCTGTTGGACGAGGACGGGCACCTGATCTACCTGGATCGGGTCAAGGACATGATCGAGCTGGGCAGCGGCGAGCGCTATTCGCCGCAGTACATCGAGGGCCGGCTCAAGTTCAGCCCCTACGTCAGCCACTGCATGACGGTGGGCGACGCCACGCTGGGCTATGTGACCGCCTTGATCACCATCGACTACGACAGCGTGGGCCGCTGGGCCGAGAAGCGCGGCCTGGCCTACACCACCTACGCCGACCTGGCGCAGAAGCCGGAGGTCTACGCGCTGGTGCGCGCGGCCGTGGAGCGGGTCAACGCCACCCTGCCGCCGGCCGCGCGGGTGCGCCGTTTCGTCCTGCTGCACAAGGAGTTCGACGCCGACGAGGGCGAGATGACCCGCACCCGCAAGTTGCGGCGCAGTTTCCTGACCCAGCGCTACGCCGACATCGTCCAGGCGCTCTACGACGGCCGCCAGACGGTGCAGGTCACGGCCGCCGTGCAGTATCAGGATGGCCGCGTCGGCAAGATCGATACGTTGTTGCGCGTGGAGGCGTTGTGAGCGGGCAGACGGTGAACGGTGAACGGTGAACGGTGAATGGTGAACGGTGAATGGTGAACGGTGAATGGTGAACGGTAAACGGTGAACGGTGAACGGTGAGGACCCGCTCGGGCCGGTCTTTGCGCAGCATCCCGGATGGGGCTGATCGTGCCCGTCTGGAACCCGGAATTGGAACAGAAGCGCGCCGCCGACAGACTCCGGTTACGCATTACGCATTACGCATTACGTGTTACGTGAAATCCGCCCGCGACGCCACAACCACAGCCCACTACGCCTACCCAGGACTCGAGACCAACCCATGAACTGGCAACTTCTCCCTCAATTCGCTGTCACCGGCCTGCTGGCCGGCGGTCCCATCGCGCTGATGGCGCTGGGACTGGTGCTGATCTTCAAGTCCTCCTACATCTTCAACTTCGCTCAGGGGCAGATGATGTTGATCGGCACGCTGGTGACGTGGTGGCTGGCGGTGCCGATGGAGCTGCCCCTCTGGCTGGCTATCATCCTGGCGCTGCTCCTGTCGGCCCTGCTGGGGCTGGCTATCGAGCGTCTGGCGCTGCGCCCGCTGACCGGCCAGCCGCTGCTGACCATCATCCTGATGACGCTGGCGGTGGGGCAGACGCTGCAAGGGCTGGCGCTGCTGCTTTTCGGCGGCGCGCAGCGTAATTTCCCGCAGATCTTCTCGGCCGCCGACCCCTACCGCATCGTCACGCCGTTCATCCACAACGAGCGCAACATCACCATCATTCTCAAGCAGAACCTGGTCTGGTCCTTTGTGGTCGCCATCCTGCTGGTGGTCCTGATCGCGCTCTTTTTCCAGTTTACCCGCACCGGCCTGGCCATGCGGGCCGCGTCGGAGGATCACGAGCTGGCCCAGGGGATCGGCCTGCGCATCAGCCGCATCTTCGGCATCTCGTGGGCCATGGCCGGCGTGGTGGCTACCATCGGCGGCATCCTCCTGGCCACCGCCAGCGGGCTGGACTTGAGCCTCTCCATCGTGGTGCTGGCGGCTTTTCCCGCCGCGCTGCTGGGCGGGCTGGATTCCATCCCCGGCGTGATCGTCGGCGGGCTGCTGATCGGCCTGACGCAGGGCGTGGCGTCGGCCTCGTCGGTGCAGATCGTCCGCAGCGCGGCCGAGATCATGCCCTATGTGGTGTTGTTGATCGTGTTGCTGATCCGGCCAGAGGGCCTCTTTGGCCGCAAACGCGTTGAGCGGATCTAGGTTGATGGGACGCGGATGCACGCGGATGGACGCGGATCGGAAGGATTGGGATTGGTTTTGTGAGTTGGTTTCGTTGGCGCGCTGGTGAGGCCAGGGCGTTGATTTCAGCACGAGGAGTGTGGCATGGCGGTACTGCGACCGGCAGGTGAGTTCGATCAAAGCTACGCCTACGACATGGCGACTATGCGGCGGCGCTGGCAGTGGCTGGCGCTGGCCGGCTTTTTGGCGCTGCTCTATGCCCTGCCGGCCTATGGCAGCCCCAGCCTGGTCTCCTTCGTCAACCGTGCGGCGATGATCATCATCGCGGTGCAGGGCCTCAACATTCTCACCGGCTACACCGGCCAGATTTCGCTGGGCCAGGCCGCGTTCATGATCACCGGCGGCTACATCGCCGTGCTGTTGGTGACGCGGCTCGATTGGAACTTCTTCCTGGCCCTGCCTGTGGCCGCCATCGGCGCCGGGCTGGTGGGTCTCTTCTTCGGGCTGCCGTCGCTGCGGGTCAAGGGCTTTTATCTGGCCATGAGCACCCTGGCTGCCCAGTTCATCATTCCCTGGTTCCTGCGCAACGCCTTTCCAGAGGTGCTCAACGGCGCGCAGGGCCTCAATGCCCCGCCGCCGGAGCTTTTCGGCGTGGTCTTCAACCAGCCGGGCCGCTTTCTCTACATCAGCCTGACGGTGCTGATCGTGACCACCGTCGTGGCCCACAACATCGGCCGCTCACGGCTGGGCCGGGCCTTCGTGGCCATCCGCGACCAGGACCTGGCGGCCGAGCTGCTGGGCATCAACCCGTTCAAGTACAAGCTGCAGGCCTTTTTCCTGGCCGCGGTCTATGCCGGCCTATCGGGCGCGCTCTTCGCTTTTCACCTGCGCCACGTCAACTCTGAGACCTTCAGCCTGAACGATTCGGTGATCCTGCTGGGCATGTTGATCGCCGGCGGGCTGGGCGCCAGCGTGGGGCCGATCCTGGGCGCGGTGCTGATCCAGGGGATCCTGGAGCTGGCCACCATGGCCGGGCCGGCGGTCAGTCCCTTCTTGCCCAGCGCGGCGGCGGGCGCGGTGCAGGCGCTGCGTCCGCTCTTCTTCGGCGTGGTGTTGATGGTCTTTCTGATCTTCGAGCCGCGCGGCCTGGCCCACCGCTGGAGCCTGATCAAGGCCGCCTGGCGGCTGCGGCCGTTTTCGCATTGAGCCTTCCTGCCGGTGGTTTCGATACGCCGCTCCGAGCAGCGGCTACTCAACCACCGGCAGACGAGCACGGAGGTTTCGATACGCCGCTCCGAGCAGCGGCTACTCAACCACCGGCAGGCATTGGCAGGGTGGTTGAGTAGGCCGCCGTATCGAAACCACCCTGCCAGTAGCTGTGACTTTTCGTGGTGATCACGCGGGATGCCCGTCGTGTCGATTTCAACCGTTTCTCAGGAGGAGACCCATGTCCAAACGTCTGATGACCGCCCTGACTGTGCTGCTGCTGGCTGCCATGGTGCTGAGCGCCTGTGGCCAGCCCGCCGCCGCCCCCGCGCCGACGGCCGCCCCTGCGGCGCCGACGACTGCACCGGAACCGGCCACGGCCACACCCGTGCCGGCCGAGCCGACCGCCACGCCGGAGCCTGAGCCGACTGCGACGCCGGAGCCTGAACCGACCGCGACGGCCGAGCCTGCGCCGACTGAGGCCAGCGCCGAGCCTGACCTGACCGGCGAGACCATCACCATCTACCACTTCGGCGACCTTTCCGGCCCGCTGGCCGCCATCACCACGCCGCTGATCCACGGCGCCGAGGACATGGCCGCGGCCATCAACGCCGACGGCGGCATCTACGGCGCCACGCTGGACATCCAGTTTGCCGACACCGGCGGCAAGGTGGACGAGGCAGTGGCGGCCTACGATCGCTTTAAGAGCCAGGACCCCAACATCCTGATGATGATCACCTACGGCTCGGGCGAGGTGGAGGCCCTGGCGTCGCGCATGGCCGAGGACAAGATCCCCAGCCTGTCGGCCGGCCTGAGTTCCAAGGGCTTTTACGAGGATTCGGGCTACGTCTTTGGCCTGGGGCCGATCTACCCCGACCAGATCGGCCACGTGATGACCTACCTCTCGGAGAACTGGGAGACGGTCAAGCCGGCCAGCGCGGGCGATGAGATCAACCTGGCGGTGATCAGTTGGCCCACGGCCTTCGGCCAAGGCGCGTTGACCGACGAAAGCCGCGCCTACCTGGAGGAGCTGGGGGTCAACATCGTGGCCGAGGAGACCTACGATCCGTCGCCCACGGCTGACACCACCACGGCGATTCTGACCGCGCAGGCGGCCGGCGCCAATGTGATCTGGACCAACACCCTGGCCTTCGGCCCGGCCGTGCTGCTCAACGACCTGAACAGCCTGGGCATCCGCGATGAGTTCGTGGTGGCCGGTCCCAACTGGGCTATGGACCTGGCGACCTACGCCTTCCTGGCCGATCCCAGCTACGGCGTCGGGCTGATCAGCGCCTTCCCCTACCTCTGGTGGACCGACGCGGACAATCCTGGCGTGCAGTATGCGGCCCAGGTCTTCGCGGAGAACGAACGTACCGCGGCCGAGCAGAATGTGGGCTATCTGCTGCTGGTGGCCGGTCTGGACCTGGCGCGCGACGCCATCAAGCTGGCCATCGATACGGTGGGCTATGAAAACCTGACCGGCGAGGCGGTACACGATGCGCTGATCGCGCTGGGCGCGTACGAGCCGCTGGACGGCGTCCTGCGCGTCGACTACAGCGACGGCAGCCGCTCGCCGCACCAAGCGCAGATTCGCCAGATCCA
>JAKQCW010000260.1 GCA_029558955.1 Chloroflexota bacterium | reverse complement strand
GTTCACGGAACCGGCTTGAGCAGTGAGTGAAGACCACCTGCTCCCGGCGGATCCGTGATCCGCCGGGTTTGCGCCCACAACGCCGCCGGTTCACGGAACCGGCTTGAGCAGTGAGTGAAGACCACCTGCTCCCGGCAGATCCGTGATCCGCCGGGTTTGCGCCCACAACGCCGCCGGTTCACGGAACCGGCTTGAGCAGTGAGTGAAGACCACCTGCTCCCGGCGGATCCGTGATCCGCCGGGTTTGCGCTCACAACGCCGCCGGTTCACGGAACCGGCTTGAGCAGTGAGTGAAGACCCGGGCCGCCGGGATGTCTCGGCGCAACCAGTCAATCAAACCATGCCTCAATCCATCACCCGACCAACATCTCCCTTTGCCGTCCTTTGGGATCTGGATGGCACCCTCGTGGACACCAAGGACTTTCATCATCAGTCGTGGGCCCTGGCGTTGCCGGAGTTTGGCCTTGATTTTTCCGCTGACCGCTTCGAGCGCTCGTTTGGCATGAACAACAACGGCGTGTTGGAGGTGTTCTTCGGCCGGCCTGTCGAAGCGGAGCAGGCGGCGGCTATCGGTGAACGCAAGGAGACGCTGTTTCGCCAGCTGCTGCGCGGCCATGTGCAGGCGCTGCCGGGCGCGACGAACTGGCTGGAACGGCTGCGCACCTGGGGCGCGCGCCAGGCCGTGGCCTCCTCCGCCCCGCCGGCCAACATCGATGTCATGCTGGGCGAGCTGGGCATCGTCGGCTATTTCGATGCGGTGGTCTCAGGCCATGGGCTGCCCAGCAAGCCTGACCCGGCCGTTTTCCTGCAGGCGGCGGAACGTCTGGGCGTGTCCCCGGAGAACTGCATCGTCATGGAGGATGCGGCGGCCGGCGTGCAGGCGGCCCGCCGCGCTGGCATGCGCTGCATCGCCGTCGCCAGCACCAGCCCGGTCGAGGCGCTGCGCGATGCCGATCTGGTGATCGAACGCTGGGACTGGCTGGATGAAGAAAGCTTCGTGCGGCTGGCGGCGTGAACTGTGGTGCGTAATGCGTAATGCGTAATGCGTAACCGGAATCGCGGGAGTCGTCTCTGAGTTACGAGTTACTCGTTACTCGTTACTCGTTACGCATCACAAAGCACTTCCTCATCCACACACCCAGTTACTCGTTACTCGTTACTCGTTACGCATCACAAAGCACTTCCTCATTCACACACCCAGTTACTCGTTACTCGTTACTCGTTACGCATCACAAAGCACTTCCTCATTCACACACCCAGTTACTCGTTACTCGTTACGCATCACAAAGCACTTCCTCATCCACACACCCAGTTACTCGTTACTCGTTACGCATCACAAAGCACTTCCTCATCCACACACCCAGTTACGAGTTACTCGTTACGGCCAACGCTCGGATCTGCTCCAGCGCAGCTTCGGCGGCGGCCTCGCCGGCCGCGATGGCTTCCCTGCTGCGGTCGAAGCCAAAGAGGATGTCCAGATCGGGGGCCAGTTCCGGTCGCAGCAGCACATCGGCCGGCCACTGTTGCAGTTGCATCTGGGTGGAGGCTGAGATCATGATGTTGACCGCGTTCCACAGCTCGCTGTAGGCGCGCAGGGCGCGGCGCGGCCGCAGCGGGGCGACGACCGGGGGCTGGCCAGGGGTGTTGGCCTGGAAGTTGGGCAGGACGTCCACCGCGATCACCACGTCTGCGCCCATACGCCGCACCACATCCACCGGCAGATTGTTGAGCATGCCGCCATCGACCAGGCGCATGGCGCCCAGTTCCACCGGCAGGAAGACGCCCGGCACCGAGATGGTGGCGCGCACCGCGTCGGCCACCCGCCCGCTGTCCAGCACCACCGCGCGGCCAGTGTTCATGTCAGTGGCCACCACGGCCAGCGGGCGATGAAGCTTGGCAAAGGTCATCTCAGGGCCGATCATGTCGGCGATGAAGTCGTAGATGCGCGCGCCGCGCACGAAGCCGGTCTGGGTGATTTTCAGATCGATCGCGCGCAGGATGTCGGTGCGGCTGCGGATGGCGCGCTGCACCGTTGCCTCCATCTGCTCGGCTGACAGGCCGCGCGCGTACATGGCGCCGACGATGCCGCCCATGCTGGTGCCAGCCACCAGCCGCGGGAAGATGCCGGCGCGCTGCAAGACCTTGAGCACGCCGATGTGGGCCAGGCCGCGTGCGCCGCCGCCGCCCAGCGCAATGCCGATGACAGGAAAGTGTTCACTCATAGGGGGGGTGGAAAACCTTATCTGGAGGGTTATTGCTCAGCTTGGCGAAAGGCCGGCCTCGTGTTCGGCGATGACAGCCTCTTCGCATGGCATCATAACGTCAATTGGAGGGGACGTCAAGAAGCACAACCCCAATCTGGCCCCTGCCAATCTACCCCCTTCCCCGCCCTTGTGATACAATCGACCCATGAGCGCCGATTCACTTTTCGACCACCGCCGCGACAGCCTGATCGAGCAGGAGCAGCCGCTGGCTGCCCGCATGCGGCCGCGCACGCTGGAGGAGTACATCGGCCAGGAGCACATCATCGGCCCGGGCCGGCTGTTGCGCCGCGCAATCCAGGCCGACCAGCTCAGCAGCGTGATCTTCTACGGCCCCCCTGGCACCGGTAAGACCACCCTGGCGCGCGTCATCGCCAACACCACCCGCGCCCATTTCATCGCCATCAACGCGGTGCTGGCCGGCGTCAAGGAGATCCGCGAGGCCATCGAGGATGCCCAACAGCAACGGGGCATGTATGGCCGCAAGACCATCCTCTTCGTGGACGAGGTCCACCGCTTCAACAAGGCGCAGCAGGACGCGCTGCTGCCCTGGGTGGAGAACGGCGTGGTGATTCTGATCGGCGCCACCACGGAGAACCCCTATTTCGCGGTCAATCGCCCCCTGGTCAGCCGCAGCCGCATCTTCCAGCTCAAGCCGTTGACCGAGGCTGACCTGCGCGCGGTGGTGCGCCAGACCTTGGCCGACCGTGAGCGCGGCTACGGGCAGCTCGACGTCCAGATCGACGACGACGCGCTGACCCATCTGGTCAACGTGGCCAACGGCGACGCCCGCGCCTTGCTCAACGCGCTGGAGCTGGCGGTGGAGACCACACCTCCGGCCACGAGTTACGAGCTACGCTCTGAGAAAACGAAACCCGCAACCGGCGCCGCGCAGGGTGTCATCCACGTCACCCTGGCTGTCGCCGAGGAGAGCATCCAGCGCCGCGCGGTGCTCTACGACAAGGAGGGGGACTACCATTTCGACACCATCAGCGCCTACATCAAGTCGCTGCGCGGCTCAGACCCCGACGCGGCCCTTTACTGGCTGGCCAAGATGGTCTACGCCGGCGAGGACCCGCGTTTCATCTTCCGCCGCATGTTGATCTTCGCCGGCGAGGATGTGGGGCTGGCCGATCCCCACGCGCTGCCCCTGGTTACGGCCGCGGCCGATGCCTTCGACCGGGTGGGGCTGCCCGAAGGCCGCTTTCACCTGACGCTGGCCACCCTCTACCTGGCCACGGCCGCCAAGTCCAACTCGGCCCTGGGCTTTTTCGATGCGTTGACCGCGGTGGAGCAGGAGCGGGAGGCCGAGGTGCCCACCCACCTGCGCGATGGCAACCGCGACAAGGAGGGCTTTGGCCACGGCGAGGGCTATCTTTACCCGCACGCCTTCCGCGACCACTGGGTGGCCCAGCAGTATCTGCCCGCGGCCCTGCAGGGCAAGGTCTTCTATCAGCCGGGCGACGCCGGCCGCGAGGCCGCGATCAAGCGCGAGGTCGAGCAGCGGCGCGAGGCGCAGTTGGCGGCCATGGTCGAGGGGGAAGGGGTCGGTCCGCCGGAGGTGTTGACCTTCACCGGCGACGCGGTCAGTCGGGCGCGCGATCAGTGGCTGCAGCGCACCATCAGCGGCGCGGGGCAGCGCCTGGCCAGCCAGCGGGAGCGCATCATGCAGGCTGCGCAGCTTCAGCGTCACCATCGGGTGCTGGACCTGCACGCGGGCAGCGGCCTGCTGACGTGGGAAGCGCTGCGCCGCGCGCCCGAAGGGAATGTGGTCGCCCTGGCCCGCAGCGCGCAGGAGGCCGAGGCCCTGCGCCAACAGGCCAGCCGCCTGCCGGAGCTCGAGCGTCCCACCATCCTGCAAGGCGATCTCGACGCCCTGCCCGCCCTACTCGACGCCCAGCCCCCGACGCCCGAAGCTCCCGCGGCGTCCGACGGTCCTGATCCGTCGCCGATCACGCATCATGCCACCCGCTTCGATGTCATCGTCGGCCGCAACGCGCTGACCCGTCATCCCGACAAGGCGGCCGCCGCCTGCCTGCTGGCCGCGCTGCTATCCGAAAATGGACATATTAGCCTGGCCGAGACCGCGCCCATCCATACCCAGCGGCTGCACCGGCTGATCGACCTGTCCACGCTAGACGAAAGGGTGGCGCAACAGGTAGTCGAGGCGGAGGAGGCCATCTACAGCCGGCCTGACGATCCCATGGTCAACTGGGACGAGGCCGGGCTGCAGCGCGCCTTCGAGGCCGCCGGATTGGTGACCCAGGTCAGCGTGGAGCGGGAAGCGAGCCAGGTGCAGGTGACGCCGGCCATGCTGGCCCGCTGGTTCACCCCGGCCCCCAGCGGCGAGCGGCCGGCCTACATCGACCATCTGCGCGGGCGGCTGGACGCGGCCGAATGCGCCCAGGTGGAAGCCCTTTTCCGCCAGCAGCTCACCAACCGCGCCGTGTCTTGGGAGACCAGCACGGTGTATGTGAACGCGCGGAGCCACCGTTGAACGTCTCGATGAGAACATCGGCGCGGCGCCCTACACGCGACTGACCGGTTCATCTGTCATGATTTCCTTCCAACGCGTTACCTATCGTTACCCCCAGCCGGCCGGCAGCCAGCCGCTCGCCCCTGCCTTGGACGAGCTCTCGGTGCAGATCGACGAGGGGGAGCTGATCCTGGTGATCGGGCCATCAGGCGCGGGCAAATCGACCTTTTTGCGCTGCCTGAACGGCCTGACGCCGCACTTCTACGGCGGCGTGCTCAGCGGCCAGGTGCAGGTGGCGGGCCGCGACCCCGTAGCTCTCGGCCCGCAGGGCATGGCCCATGCCGTGGGCATGGTGTTTCAGGACCCGGAAACGCAGTTCGTGACCGACCAGGTGGAGGATGAGCTGGTCTTCGGCATGGAGAACCAGGCCCTGCCGCCGGCGCTGATGCGCAAACGGGTGGAAGAGGTGCTGGACCAACTGACCATCGCCCACCTGCGCGGCCGGCGCATGAACACCCTCTCCGGCGGCGAAAAACAGCGCGTGGCCATCGCCTCGGTGCTGACCATGAACCCCGACGTGCTGGTGCTGGACGAGCCCACCTCCCAGCTCGACCCGCAGTCGGCCGAGGAAGTGCTGGTGGCCATCCGCCGGCTGAACGAGGACCTGGGGCTGACGGTGATTCTGGCCGAACACCGCCTGGAGCGCGTGGTGCAGTTCGTCGATCGCGTGCTCTACCTGCCGGGGCCGGGCGGCCAGGCGCTGTTGGATGATCCCCGCACGGTCATGGCGGCCGTGGAGCTCAACCCGCCGCTGGCCAGCCTGGGCAAGGCCAAGGGCTGGCAGCCGCTGCCGCTGACCGTCAAGCAGGCCCGGCGTTTCCTGCCGCGCGGCCGCAGATCGCAGGCCATGGAGCGCAGCGCAGCGGCCGAGAGCGCCACCCTGGCGACCGGCGACGCCCTGCGGCCCGGCCAGCCAGCCGCGTCCGCCCTGGCCACGGTGGACAACGTTTCCTTCGACTACCGCGGCCATCCCGCCCTGCGCGGCGTCAGCTTTTCCCTCCAGCCGGGCGAGGTGGTGGCGTTGATGGGCCGCAACGGCTCGGGCAAGTCCACCCTGCTCAAGCTGCTGGCCGGTCTGCACAAGCCGGGCCGCGGCAGCGTGCGGCTGGCGCAGGCCGGTCAGGAGAGCCTCGACACCCGCAGCGCGCCGCTGGAGGCGATCGTGCGCGTGGTGGGCTATGTGCCGCAGAACCCCGGCGCGCTGCTCTTCAAGGATACGGTGCTGGAGGAGCTGGCCTTTACCCGCCAGGGGCACAAGCTGCCCCCCGACCCCGCGGCCGACCGGGCGCTGCTGGCGCGGCTGGGGCTGGCCGGGCAGGCGGAGCGCTACCCGCGCGACCTGAGCAGCGGCCAGCGGCAGCGGGTGGCTCTGGCCGCGATCCTGGTGGCCCAGCCGGCGCTGTTGCTCTTGGATGAGCCGACGCGCGGCCTGGACTACGCGCAGAAGGAGGCGTTGAGCGCCATCCTGCTGGAGCAGCGCCGCCAGGGCCGCGCCGTGTTGCTGGCCACCCATGATGTGGAGCTGGCGGCCCGCTGCGCCGACCGCGTGGTGCTGCTGGGCGATGGCCAGGTGGTGGTCGATGGCCCCACCCGCCAGGTGATGACCGGCTCGCTGATCTTCGCCAGCCAGGTCAACAAGCTCTACCGCGACCCCCGTTTTCTGGTGGTCGAGGATGCTGTGGCTGCCGCCGGTTCTCTGGCATGAGCGCAGAGAACGCCTGACGGCCACGAATCGCCGCACGCGCACTGGCTGCGGCGAGCACGCTCCGGCGGCGGATGCGAGCCCGTGATTTCGATACGGCGGCCTACCCAATCCACGGGCTCGCGCCCGCCGGCTGAGCAGTTACGTTTCAAATACTCAATGGAGAGAACATATGCCTGCCACTCTGGAATACCTGCGTCCCCAAACCCTCGGCGAAGCCCTGATGCTGCTGCGCCGGTCGGATGTGCGCACCGTCCCGCTGGCCGGCGGAACCTGGCTGGTCCCCCGCCTGCGCCGTGATGTAGAGGTGTCCGATCCGCTGGCCGATCGCGTCGATGCCGTGGTCGATCTGGCCGATCTCGGGCTGGATGGCATCGACCTGGAAGGGGAGCCGGGCGTCGGCTGGGTGGCGCTCGGCGCGACCGCCACCCTGACGCAGGTCGCCGAAAGCCTGATCTGTCGGGAGGTGGCCGGCGGCATCCTTGCCCAGGCCGCCCAGCGCGCCGCGCCGGTCAATCAGCGCAACGCCGCCACGGTGGCCGGCGCGACGCTGAGCGCCTCCTCCCAGTCGGAGCTGCTGCTGGCGCTGCTGGTCCTGGAGGGCCAGATCGTGGTCAATGACGGGGAGCCGCGCGCCATGTCGCTCCACGAGCTGCTGGCTGATCCAGGTCAGCTCGCCGGCGGCCTGGCGACCGCAGTCAGAGTGCCCTGGCCGGCGGCGAGGGTGGGCGGCGGGCTGGCGCGCGTTGCGCGCACGCCTGGCGACGCCCCGATCGTGGCTGTGGCCGCGGCGGTGGATGGCGCCGGGCGCCGGCTGGCGGTGGGCGGCGTGGCCGCTGCGCCGCTGCGGTTGCACTTGGCCGCGGATGAGGATCTGGAGCGGGCGCTGAACGCGGCGCTGGACGGCGTCGAGCTGCTGTCAGACTGGCAGGGCAGCAGCGAATACCGCCGCGCGCTGGCGCTGGTGCTCAGCCAGCGCGCGCTGGACGCGGCCGCCGGCTAAGCGCTCCGCCGCCCATCCCATCAAAGCAGGTCCCTCAACAGGCGATCCAGGCGGAGCGTCAGGATCTGTTGGCCCCGCTCCAGCGACTGGACCGCCAGCAGGCGGCGCAGATCGGCGCGTTCGTCCTGGTCGGCCGCGGCCAGCATCCCCATGGCCTGCCGCCAAACCTCCTCGCGCCATTGGCGAATCAGCCGCGCGGCGGCGTGTTCGTCCAACGGTCCCAGCATCCAATCCACCACGCCCATCCAGCGGGCATTCGGCGCCACCACCTGCTGCTGCACGCAGTCGATGGTGGCGGCGATGATGTCGTTGACGTGGCGGTGGTCCTGGTAGCGCTGCTTCTGCACCTGCAGCGCCAGCGATTGCCATTCGGGCTCCAGCATGTCCACCAGCGCCAGCACCAGGTCGTAGTTGATGTGGGCATTGATGCCCAGCAGCAGGGTCTGGAGGACTGGCGCTTCCTGCTGGAGGGCAGCGTCATGGGCCAGCCGCCAGACATCGGGGGTCGCGCCGTCGGCCTGTTCGTAGGCATCCAGCGCCACGAAGTAGTAGCCGGCGAACAGGTCCAACAGATCCGTGACCCAGGCCGCGTCATGAAACTCGCCCTGGTCGATGGCAACCAGCATGTTGCCGGTCATCATGGCGTAGCAGCGCAAAAAGAAGCTGCGCCGGTCCGCGGCCTGCTCCCAAGCCTGCGCCAGCAGGTCCATGCGGTCGAGAATGGGGGACGGAGTCGTCATATGCCACTGAAACGAACGGGGACGCTGCTGCGCACGGCAGGGTTCTGCGTCCAGAAGGCCACAAGCTGGCCGTTGGTCAGCGCGCCGACGGGCACCGTCAGCGTCACAGTCCAGGAGCCGCTTCCGCCCGGCACGGCCACCGATGTCTCGGCGAAGAGCACCATGCCATCCTGGCTGAGGGCCTGCACCACCACGGCGCCAGGCTGCACGCCGCTGGCGCTGCCGATGACGTTGAAGGTGCGCGGCAGTTGCATGTTGGCGGTGGGACTGGTGATGGCGATGGAGGCGCTGGCCGGCGGCTGGCCATAGGTGACGTCGGCGCGCACCGAGGGCACATTGGATTGCGGCGACGAGGCGATCACGTAGCCGGTCGTGCCGGCCGCCACGTTGGTGGTCAAGGTAGCCGACCAGGCGCCGGAGCCGCCTGTGCCCACGTTGGCCCCTTGCAGGATCGTGGCCTGCTGTGCGATCTGCGTCCCGGCGCTGGTGAAGGCCGTGACCACGACGTTGCCCTCGAACAGTCCGCCGCCCGCGCCGGTGGCCGTCCAGGTGGTTGGCAGCACCGCGCCGTTGGTGGGGAAGCTCATGGTGAGGAAACGCTGCGCTGGCGGGGTGGGGGTGGGGGTCGTACCTGATCCTACCGGCACGGTCAGCCGTTGCCCGACGAAGATCAACCAGGGGTAGCGAATGCCGTTGGCGGTCGCCAACTGTTGGGTGGTGGTGCAGAAGCGCCGGGCAATGGAGAAGAGCGTGTCGCCGGCGACCACCGTGTAGACGTTGCCGTTGAGCGGGCCCATGGCATGCTGGATCGGCCCCAGGTTGCAGCCGCCCGACGGAGGGGGCGCAGGCTGTCCGCCGCACTGGTTGGGCACCTGCAACACCGTGCCAGAGCGCAGCACGTTGGGGTTGGGCCCGATCACTGCCTGGTTGATCTGATAGATCTGTTGCCAGGTGGTGCAGAACTGGCGCGCGATGCTGGCCAGGGTGTCGTTGGGCTTGACCACATAGGTCACGGTTTGGTAGCTGCCCGACGCGGCGACCGGCGCAACCAGCGCGTCCATCAGCACGACCAGGATCAACATGACGAACAACAAGCGTTTCATAGCTCACCTCACGCAAGATTGATCGGCGATGAAAAGCTGCGATGATTGACGTCCAACGCCATCATCTTGCACGCACGCATCTTCAGTCTTGTTCAGCCGGCAGCCGCCGGCAGGAGCATTGGGCAGGTTGCCGCAGCAGGATTCACCGGCAGGCGTCCATCAGATGGGCCGCTGCCGTCCGGCTTCCCTAGGCTGCCCGGCGATAGGAAAGGAAGAGCTGGCCCAGGCCGTCCAGCCCGGCGGCGTCGAAACAGGCCGTGTGCAGATGCATGTCCACGGGCGGCGTCAGCAGCGGCCCCTCGACGAAGCTGGCGTAGGGTTGGCCGCCCAGCAGCCGGTTGGCCAGGGTCAGGTAGAGTCGATCCAGCACGCCGGCCGCCAGCAGCAGGTGCAGCACCTTGGGGCCGGCGGCGGAATAGATGACCTGGTAGCCCAGCCCAGCCAGCGCCTGCACCAGCCGGTCGCCGGCGACGCTGGCCTGGCCGACGGCGATCACCTGGCCGGCGCTTTTCTCCAGCTGGCGCACCCGGCCACGGTCGGCCTGCTCGGTGGTGAAGATGAGCACCCGCCGGCCGCCGGTCAACAGCGCCGCGGGGATGGGAAAGTCCAGGCTGGCACTGATCACCGCGATGTCAGGCTGTGGGGAGAGGCCCTGCTGCACGCGCCAGCGCGCCAGGTCGGCGAACTGCGGGTCGTCGTAGACCTGCAAGATCTCCTGGGTGTGGCCGCCGGCATAGTCGCGTAGATAGCGGCCGCTGCTGATCACCACATCAGCCTGGACGGCCAGCTCCTGAAAGAGCCGCCAATCCCGGCTGTTGGTCACCTGTTTCGGCGCCACCATGCCCGATTCCGTCGGTCCGGGGAGCGCGATGCGGCCATCCAGGCTGCTCACGAAGTTGGTGTAGACCAGCGGCCGGTTCAGCTCGGCCGCCGCCTGCCGCAGGTCATGGCTCAGATAGAGCCCATGCAGCGCCAATTCCTGCACCGGCGGGGGGTAGAGTTGTGTGATGGTGGTCATGGGTCGGGATGGCGGGAGTTGGTTGCTCGTTGTGGGTGGCTGGGCGTAATGCGTAATGCGTAATGCGTAATCGGAATGGTGGGGGTTGGTTGCTCGTTGTGGGAGGCTGGGCGTGATGCGTAATGCGTAATGCGTAACCCGGAATGGTGGGGGTTGGTTGCTCGTCGTGGGAGGCTGGGCGTGATGCGTAATGCGTAATGCGTAATGCGTAACCGGAATGGTGAGGGTTGGTTGCTCGTTGTGGGAGGCTGGGCGTGATGCGTAATGCGTAATGCGTGATCGGAATGGTGGGGGTTGGTTGCTCGTTGTGGGTGGCCAAGCGTAACGAGTAATGCGTAATGCGTGATCGGAATGGCGGGAGTTGGTTGCTCGTCGTGGGTGGCCAAGCGTAACGAGTAATGCGTAATGCGTAACCGGAACGCGCTCTCGCAATATGGAGACTGGTTCCGGGTTACGGGGTTACGGGTTACGAGTTACGTACCCACAAACCCATCCCATCACACACACTCCTTCCGGGTTACGCATTACGCATTACGCATTACGTACCCACAAACCCATCCCATCACAAAGACTCCTTCCGGGTTACGCATTACGCATTACGCATTACGTACCCACAAACCCATCCCATCACAAAGACTCCTTCCGGGTTACGCATCACGAGTTATCCTCACCGGCTCCACACGCCAGATCTCCTCACAGTACTGCCGCATGGCGCGGTCGGAGGAGAAGAAGCCGCAGCGGGCGGTGTTGTGGATCGCCATGCGCGTCCAGGCGTCGGGGTCAGCGTAGTACGCGGCGGCGGCCTCTTCTGACACCCGCACGTAGTCCGCGTAGTCGGCCAGCACCAGGAACTCGTCGCGCGTCAACAGCGACGCGATGATGGGCTGGAACAGGTTGCGGTCGCCGCCGGAAAAGGCGCCGGCCGCGATCGCGTCGATGGCGCGCTTCAGCTCGGCGTTGGCGCTGTAGTATTCCAACGGGTTGTAGCCGCGCGCCTTGAGCGCGATCACTTCCTCGGCGGTCAGGCCGCAGAGGAAGAAGTTCTCCGCGCCCACCAGATCGCGGATTTCGATGTTGGCGCCGTCCA
>JAKQCW010000255.1 GCA_029558955.1 Chloroflexota bacterium | reverse complement strand
CCAGGCCCAGGCCCTGGCTGTAGACGATGACCCGCCCCGGCGCCGCTTCCCGCCAGGCCTCGCTGCCGGCGAAGAGCGGCGCATCCACGGCCGCGGCCTGCTCCAACAGCTCGGCCAGCCGCGGGTCATTGGCAGCCCGAGCCAACGCCGGCGGATCGCAGGGCGCCACCAGGCAGGCCAACTGCGTCGCCTGGGCCAACGCCTCGTCCAGGGTCAGGTCGGGCGTCAAGACCAACCCATGCACCCCCACGAAGCTCGGCCCCGGCAACCCCACCAGCCTGACCCGCAACCCCACCCGCCGCAGCTCGGCCACGAAGGCCACGGCCGCCACCTCGTCGAAACGGTCGGCCCAGAGCACAAAACAGTGATCTTTCGCTTCGGTCATGAGCTTCTCCAGCATGGCGAGCAGAGATCGATCCAACTGGGCACATCATACATCCCTTTACCTATCAGCGACCTATCATCCTCCTCTCAACTTTTCAGGTCTTTCCGTGACCAGTCGCCGCCCCAACGCACCCTCTCCCCACTTTCGCCAGCAAGTCTATGAAGCGCTGAAGGCATGGAGCGCCGATCCCGGCGCGGGCGGAACCTTGACGGAGCTGCGGCTGACCCAGCAGGAACTGGAGGCCGGCGCGGCCAATGCCCGCCAGGCCACCAACCGCGTCCTGCTGGCCGGCCTGAAGGCGCTGGCCAGCACCTATGACCGTGACGCGTTCCTGTTGCGTCTGCGCTTCCTGGATGGCGTGCAGACCCACCAGGTCGCCAACCGTTTCAACGCGGCCGAGCCTTCCATCTACCGCTGGCAGAGCCAGGCCATCGACCGCCTGGCCGCGCTGCTGTGGCAGCAGGAAGAAGAGGCCATCGCCCAGCGGATCACCAGCCTGGAGGCGCGCCTGGAGCCGGCCAGCTACAGCCAGCTCTTCGGCGTCGAAGCCCACCAGGCGCTGTTGCTGGCGCAGCTCTTGGCTCCCAGCCCGGCCCACCTGATCTCCATCTCCGGCATCGGCGGCATCGGCAAGACCAGCCTGGCCGACTCGGTGTTGCGCGCCGCCATCCAGCGCCAGCCTGAAGCGGAGGTGGCCTGGGTCAGCGCTCGCCGCCAGCGCTTCGATCTGGGCGGCCGGCTGCACAGCCTGAGCCAGCCCGCGCTGACGGTCACGGCGCTGCTGGACGCGCTGATGGTGCAGTTGCTGCCTGGCGTCCCCAGGATCGCCGAGCCGGGCCGGGCGATGGCGGCCCTGCGCGCCAGCTTCGCCCGCCGGCCCACCCTGCTGGCGATCGACAACCTGGAGACCGCGGCCGACGTGGAGGAGCTGCTGCCGGTGCTGCGCGGCCTGGCCAACCCGGCGCGGATCCTGCTCACCACCCGGCACACCCTGCACGGCGAGCCGGGGATCTTCCATCTTAATGTGACCGAACTGAGCGAGGCTGACGCGCTGCGGCTGGTGCGGCAGGAGGCGACCCAACGCAACCTGTCGGAGCTGGCCGCGGCCAGCGACGCCGAGCTGCACGCCGTCTATCAGACGGTGGGCGGAAATCCGTTGGCGCTCCGTCTGTTGATCGGCCAGAACCACGTGCGCTCGCTGGCCGGCATTCTGAACGACCTGGCAGCCGCGCGCGGCGCATCGGTCGAAAACCTCTATGAGTACATCTATCGGGCGGCCTGGAGCCGGCTGAACGAGCTCTGCCGCCGCGTGCTGCTGGCGATGCCGTTGACGCCGCCCAGCGGCGGCGACCTGCAACAGCTCATGGCCATCAGCGGCATGACGGCCGGCGCGCTGAGCGACGCGCTGACCGAGCTGGTGACGCTCAATCTGGTGGACGCGCGCGGGCAGTCGCTCCACCAACGGCGCTATGCCATCCACGCATTAACCCGCACTTTCCTGCTGGAACAGGTGGCGCGATGGATGTGACGACCGGCTACCCGGCCATCTTCCGCGACTACATCCAGCGCAGCGCCCAGGCCGCGCTGGATGAGGTGCGCAGCGCCGGCCCACGGCTGCCGGCCGAGCGGTACGAACAGAACCTCTATACCCTGGAGTTCGCCCTGAACCTGCCTGCAGCCTGGCCCCAGGCGAGGGATCTGCTGACCGCCCTGGGCCCGCGGCTGGACCGGGCCGGCCTGCGCGCTGATGCGCTGCTTTTCTTGCAGCGCGGCATCGAGCAGTGCCAGGCGGCCCATGATCTGGCCGGCCAGGCTGAGTTCGAGGCGCAGTTGGGCGGGCTGATGGCGGCGACCGGCCGGATGGAAGAGGCGCGCCAGCTCTACCAGGCCAGCGCCGACCGCTTCGCCGCCCTGGGCGACCGCCCCAACCAGGCCCGCGTCCTCAACGACTGGGCCTATCTGGATACTTTGCAACAGCGCAGCGAAAGCGCGGCCCGGCTGGCGGCCCAGGCCATGAGCCTGGCGGCCGACGACGACCGCGAGGCCACCTTTGGCCAGTTCGTGTTGGGCTGCCTGGCCGTGGAACACCGCGATTGGGCGGCCGCGCTGGATCTTTTCCAGCAGGCGCTGGCTGGCTGGCAGCGCCTCGACGACCCGGTGATGATCGCCCGCAGCCTGAGCAACCTGGGCATGGCCCAGCGCGGCATGGGCCACTGCGACGCTGCCGCTCACAGCTTCAACCAGGCCATCGCCCTGATGGAAGAGCTGGGCGATGTGGTGAACCAGGCGCTGGTGCGCCTGAACCTGGGCAACCTCCACTGGGCGCTTGGCCAGCCGCAGCAGGCGTTGGCGCTCTTCTTGCAGGCCGAGCCGGTTTTCCGCCAGAGCCAGGATGAGCTGCGCCTGGCCCGGGTCAACAACAGCCTGGGTGTGGTCTACCTGCAATTAGGCCGGCTGCCTGAGGCGCAGGCCGCGCTGGAGGCCAGCATCGAGCTGAGCCGCCAGGCCGGCGACCGCCGGCTGGCGGCCAACGCCTTGGACACGCTGGGCGAGCTGCACATGCAGCAGGGCGACCCGGCGGCGGCGCTGGCCTGGCACGACGCCGCGCTGGCCGAGCTGGGCCCACTGGTCAGCGGGCCTGGCTACGAAGGCCTGGTAGCCGAGATCCAGCGTCACCGGCAGGAGGCGTTGGCCGCAATGCCCGTCATCACGCCTGCCAACCCGGAGTCGAGCCTTTAGGCGGCCAATTCCGGAGTCGAGCCTTTAGGCGGTCCAACCCGGAATCGAGCCTTTAGGCGGCAGTTCCGGAGTCGAGCCTTTAGGCGACCAGTTCCGGAGTCGAGCCTTCAGGCGGCCCAACCCGGAGTCGAGCCTTCAGGCGGCCCGGTGCGCCGGTCAGCGGCCGCAGGTACCGTCGTCGCAGCCGCCGTTGGGCGCGACGATGGCCCCGCCGGGCGGCGCCAGCCAGGCGCTGCTGGCCGGTCCGGTCAACAACAGGCCCAACAAGAGGGCCGCCAACAGATGACGCACAGAGAAAGAACGCATGGCACAACCTCCGATAGCTGCTGAGGCCGCGCAAGCTGCCCCGGCGCCCGGCAAAGGGCCGGCCACAGCTTCCACAGCCTTGGGCGAATGCAACGACGGCCTCACTCTACCGGACTGCGACTCTCTGTGCGCTATCCGCTGTCTATCACCTGCCTATCGCCTCCCTGTCTGCCCCCTCTGATCTGCTCCCTCCCACCCAGACTTCGGCAGCGACCGCCGGGTGCAGCCCGACGCCCCCCGACGCGGCCACCGCTGAAGTCTGAGATTCTGACCGATTCCCATGCCCGAACCAACCGCTCCAATCCCCGACCTGGAAGAACGCGTCCACCAGGCGTTGATCACCTGGTACAGCGCTGCGCCGCAGGACCACCCCCTGCGTGACCTGGCGCTGGTGCAACAGATCCAGGCCGCCCTGAACGTCTCCTTGCAGCGCGCGGCCAACCTGGCGCTGGAAGCTGCGCTGGAGAGTCTGGCCCGGGACGCGTCGCGGGACGCCCGTCTGCTGCGCCGCCGCTTCGTGGACGAGCGGCCGGTTTTCGTGGTCGCCCGCGAGTTCAGCATGGCCGAGGCCACCTTCTACAAACATCAGAGGCGGGCCATCGCGGCGCTGACCGCTACCCTGGCCGAGCTGGAGCAGGACGCGCGCAGCCAGCACCGCGCCCGGGCCGAGGCGCGCCTGCCCTGGCTGGACAATGGCCAGATCTTTGGCCTGCAGCCGCTGCTGGACCGTCTGACGTCGCTGCTCAGCGCGCCGGAGCCTGGCCAACTGATCACCGTGCTGACCGGCCTGGGCGGGGTGGGCAAGACCACCGCGGCCCGCCACGCGCTGGAGCAGATCGTGCAGGGCGCGGCCGCCGCCCTGGAGGTGGGCTGGGTCAGCGCCCAACAGCAGACCTTCCACCCCGGCGGCGGCATCCGGCCGGTGGACAGGCCCGCGCTGACGGCCGACGACCTGCTGCTGGCCTTGACGGTGCAGTTGCTGCCGGCCGAGGCCCGCGTTGCGCCCCTCACCAGCTCGCGCAGCCTGGCCGCCTTGCAGACGCTGCTGCGCCAGACGCCCCACCTGGTGGTGATCGACAACCTGGAAACGGTGGCCGACGTCGAATCGCTGCTGCCGACGCTGCGCCGCCTGGCCGGCCCCAGCCGCTTTCTGCTCACCTCACGCCGCGCCCTGCCCCACGAGCCGGGCATCTACCACCTGACGGTGCCGGAGCTGGCCGAGCCGGACGCGCTGGCGTTGGTGCGCCACGAGGCGCGCATGCGCAATCTGGCGACGGTCAGCCAGGCCGACGACGCCGAGCTGCGCCCCCTCTATGACACGGTGGGAGGAAATCCGCTCACGCTGAAACTGGCGGTGGGGATGCTCTTTTTACTGCCGCTGCCCCAGGTGGTAGACAACCTGCGCCGGGCGCGCGGCCATACCATCGGCGAGCTGTACCGCTACATCTACTGGCAGGCGTGGAATCAGTTGGACGGCGCAGGCCAGGAAGTGCTGCTCTGCATTCCCAACTTTGCCCAGAACGGGGCCGATTTTGCCAGCATCCAGCGCATCTGCGAGCTGCGCGAAGCGCAACTGAGCGCGGCACTGGAGCGGCTGGCCATGCTGTCGCTGGTCAACGTGGCCGGCGACCTGCACGACCGACGTTACAGTATCCACCGTTTGACCGAGACCTTCCTTTTACGGGAGGTGATCCGCTGGCAGGGCCTGGCCGACGATCAGGAGGATGAATGGAGCCTGGAGCAGGGGCCATGAGCGACGACCGGCCCGCCCCCGCTGATTTTCTGGCCCGCTTTCAGCGCAAGATCGCGGCCAACGCCGCGGCCTGGCAGGCCTTTCTCCAGGAGCAGGGAGATGCCGCGGCCGTGGAGCGCGAGCTGGCCAACCTGATCAAGGCCGCACAGCAGGCGTTGTGGGAGCCGCTGGCCTGGGAGGCGGGGCTGGATCTGGTAGGCGCGACCTGGCGTCACGCGGAGCTGGCCGGCCACTGGCAGAAATGGCAACATCTGCTGGCCCAGGGCCTGGAGGTGAGCCGCCAGGCTGGCCGCGTGGACTACGAGGCGCTGCTGTTGGATCAACTGGGCGAGGCCAGCCGGCTGGCGGGGGACAACCGCGGCGCGGCGGCGCATTTTCAGGCCAGTCTGGCCCTCTTCCGCGCCCTGGAGGATCCAGCCGGCGCGGCCCGCACGCTGAGCCATCTCAGCCAGGTGCAGTTGGCTCACAACGATTGGGCTGCGGCCGCCAGCTCCTGCCAGGAGGCCGCAGCGATCTTCCAGGCGCTGCAACAGCCGGAAAGCCTGGGGCTGGTGTACAACAACTGGGGACTGGTGTGCCAGGAGCAGGAGCAGTTCGACGAGGCGCTGCTGCACTTCGAGCAGGCCGCTGCCGCCTTCCAACGCGCCGGCAATCGACGCGGCGAGGCCAAGACCATAATCAACCGCAGCGATGTTTGGCGCCGGCGCCAGGCGTGGGAGGAGGCCGAAGGCTATCTGCGGGCCGGAATTGCCCTCTACGAAGCGGTGGGCGATCCCCTGCACAGCGCCAGCGCGCAGATGAACCTGGGCATTCTGCTCTTCGAGACCGGCCGGCCGGCCGAGGCGCTGGCGCTCAGCCTGGAAGCTGAGGCGGTTTTTCGCCGCCTTGGCCATCGCCCCTTCCTGGCGCGCATCTGCAACAACCAGGGCATCTTTCTGGCCGCGCTGGATCGTCGGACCGAGGCGCAGGAGGCCTTCGAGGAGAGCGCCCGCCTGCACCTGGAGAACGGCGATCAGCTCTACGCGGCCAGCGCGCTGATCAACGACGCTGAGGTTCTGCTCGATCAGCGCCGCGTGGCCGAGGCCGACGAGCAACTGGCCCAGGCCGGCGCCCTGCTGAACGCGGTGGCCAGCCCTCCCCGCTGGGTGCTGAAGGATTTCCAGCTCCAGGAGGCCAGGCTGAAGGAGCTGAAGGGGACGCAGCAGGTCGCGTGACCGGACTGCGTCCCCCGACGGTGTGAGCTCAGTCGCCGCAGTGGCCGCCGCTGTGGCAGCTACCGTCGGGCGACAAGGGAACGGCGCTGGGCGTGGACGTGGGGACGCCGGCGGGGGCATGCACCAGGCCCGTGGTCAGCAGCAGGGTCATGAGGAACGCGGATAGAAAGAGGCGCCGGATCATGGGTCAGTTCTCCTTTCACGGGATCGGAAGAACTGAGCGCCGAAGCTTCCCGGTCTGGCAGCGGGTCAGACCGGCCGGTGCGCCCATCCCTGGTGAGGGACTGCCTGCTGGCCGGGCAGGCAGCTTCTGTTCTTGACGAGAAAGAAGGGCCGGCCGCAGGGAAATCTTTCACCTGAATGCGCTGTGCTGCTGGTTTTTTTTGCGTTTGACTTCCCCGCAGGCCTGACTATACTACCCAGCATCGGCAACAGGTTTCCTGGCCGATACGAACGGCTATCTTCATCTTTTTCATTCCTCTTTCCGACGGGCAACATGACGCTGGTCTATCTGGCGGTGGCATGGGCGCTGGGCATCTGGCTTTCCCGCTGGCTTTGGTCGCTGGGAGTCTTTGGCTGCGCCGCGCCCACGGAATGGGTCTGGGGCGCGCTGATGGCCGCGGCCGCGGCCGGTCTGGCCCTGGCCTGGCGACGGCCGCGCGGACGCCTACCCGCCAGCATGGGGCTTCTGCTGGTGTTGGGCGCGCTGCGCTTCCAGCTCACCCCCTACACCCCCTGCCTGACCCCCGACGACTTGGCCTTCTACAACGGCGACGCCCAGCGCCCGGTGCGCGCCGCGGTCACCGGCGTGGTGCTGCGCCCGCCTGAAGAGCGCGACACCCGGCTGCGGGTGCGCATCGAGGCTGAAAGCATCAGCCTGGGGCAGGAGGAGGCGCCGCTGCCGGTGCGCGGCCGCGCGCTGTTCACCGTCGATCGCTATCCCGGGCTGCAACATGGCGACCGGGTGGCGGTGCGCGGCAGCCTGGAAAGCCCGCCCATCTTCGAAGGCTTCGACTATCGCGAGTACCTGGCCCGACGCAACGTTCACACCCTGATCCAGCAACCGGAGGTGACTGTGCTGGAGCGCGGCGCGGCCCAGGGCTTCTGGCATGCGCTCTACGCGCTGCGCGGCGAGGCGCAGGAGGTCATCGCCCGCCTGTTGCCCGAGCCGGAGGCCAGCCTGCTGACCGGCATCCTGCTGGGGGTGGAAAGCGGCATCGATCCGGCGCTCTACGACCAGTTCAACCGCACCGGGGTCAGCCACATCATCGTGATCTCAGGCTTCAACATCACCATCGTCGCCGGCCTGATGACCGCCATCTTCGGCCGCCTGCTGGGCCCCAAACGCGCGTTCTGGCCGGTGGTGGCCGGCATCGTGCTCTACGTCTTGCTGGTGGGCGCGGACGCGGTGGTGGTGCGCGCCGGCCTGATGGGCATCCTGGTGGTCTGGGCCGCCTACCTGGGCCGGCAAAGCACCGCCGTCATCTCCCTTTTCGTCGCAGGTTTCCTCATGACCCTGGCCAACCCCCTGACGCTGTGGGATGTGGGCTTTCAACTGAGCTTCGTGGCCACCCTCAGCCTGATCATCTTCGCCACCCCCATGAGCCAACGCTTCGAGGCCGCGCTGCGCCCACGGCTGCCGGCCGGCAGTGCATCCACCCTGATCGGCTTCCTCAACGACGCGCTGATCGTCACCCTGGCCGCCACGATCCTGACGCTGCCGCTGATCGCCTACTATTTCGGCCGCGTCTCCATCGTCTCCCCGCTGACCAACCTGCTGGTGCTGCCGGTGCAGCCGCCGGTGATGATCTGGGGCGGCCTGGCGGTGATCGTCGGCCTGCCCGCGTCGCTGCATCCCGCGCTGGAGACCGTGCTGTGGCCCGTGGCCCGCGCCCTGGCGCTGATCCCCTGGCTGGCGCTCACCTGGACCGTGGCCGTGGTGCAGCGGCTGGCCGCCCTGCCCTTCGCCTCGCTGGAGGTAAAGCTGGGGGTGGTGGGGCTGTGGAGCTACTTTGCGCTGATCGGCCTGCTGATGCTCTCCCGCCGGCCATCGCTGCCGCTGGTGGGCGCGGGCTTGCAGCGCGTCAAAGCGGCCCTGAGCTCGGCGCGCCTGACCTCGCTGGCCGCCAGCCTGCTGGTGATCGCCGGCAGCCTGCTGGCCCTGAGCCTGCACAGCCAGCCCGACGGCCGCCTGCACGTCCATTTTCTCGACCTGGAGCGGGGCGAGGCGGTGTTGATCGTCACCCCCGACGGCCAGCAGGTGCTGATCGACGGCGGCCATAGCCCCACGGAGCTGCTGGGCGAGCTGGGCCGGCACATCCCCTTCTATGATCGCACCCTGGAACTGGTGGTGCTCACCCATGCCGGGGATGAGCGCGTCGGTGGGCTGGTGGAGCTGGCCCAGCGCTTCGGGATCGAGCAGGTGGTGCAGGCGCCCTTCCCCTACCCCGCCACGGCCTATGAGAGCTGGCTGCGCACCCTGCGCGCCGAGGGCATCCCCATTGCCCCGGCCGAGACCGGCGGCCGCGTGCTGCTGGGCCACGGCGTCAGCCTGGATGTGCTGCATCCCGGCGCCGACCCCACTCTGGGCCGGGATGGCGAGCTGAAGCCGGAGGAGAACTCGGTGGTGCTGCGGCTCAGTTGGGGCGATACCAGCTTCCTGCTGCTGGGCGACGCCAGCCAGGCGACGCAGGATGCGCTGGCCAGCAGCGGGCTGATCCAGCCGGCCACGGTGGTCAAGCTGCCCCAGGGCGGACGCCAGGCAGCTTTCAGCCAGGCGCTGCTGGAGGCGGCCCAGCCGCAGCAGGCTGTGGTCTTCGTGCAGAAGGATGACCGTTTTCGCCAACTGGCCGCGCCGGTGGAGGCCGCCTGGCGGGCGGTGGTGGGCGAGGACGGCTGGCGTCGCACCGACCTGGCCGGCACTGTCAGCTTCAGCAGCGATGGGCGAACGGTGACCATCGAGCGGTGAGGGGGATGGCTCGGTCGGAGACCGGCCAGAGCGGGCGGGGGTGTTGTGGCTAGGCCAGGTGGGCGAAGATGAAGCGGGCGGTCTGTTCGGCCAC
Organism: Chloroflexota bacterium; assembly: GCA_029558955.1. Lineage (GTDB taxonomy): Bacteria > Chloroflexota > Anaerolineae > JAAEKA01 > JAAEKA01 > JAAEKA01. Next base: position 13,653 of record JAKQCW010000255.1, on the reverse strand, counting down.
GAACTCCCATTCGCTGTCTACCAGCAGGTTGTGGCCGGAATTGTGCAGCGTCAGCAGGGTCTTCCCAGCGCGCGGCGTGCCGACCCCGTCGTAGACGGCCTGGGCGCTGTCGGAGCGGATGGCGGCGTCGTGGGTGCTGTGGACGATGAGCAGCGGGCAGGTGACCAGCGGCAGACGGCGTTGCACCGCCCGGCGCAGGCTGAGCAGCTCGGCCGCCGCCGCAACGGGGATCTCCTCGTAGCTCCAAAGATGTTCCTTCGCCGCAGGGTCTGTCAGATCACCGTCGGCCTTGGCCCCCTTGGGCAGGCTGTGCACGAGGTACTTGGCGGCCGGCGCCAGCGCCAGCCGGCGGTCGGCCACCTTCAAAGCTGGCGAGTAGAGCATCACGCCGCGCAGATCGGGGTTCTGGCTGGCCAGATGCAGGGCCAACAGCGATCCCATGGAGAGTCCACCCACGAAAAGCTGCGTGCAGCGGCTGCGCAGCCCGGCCAGCGCCTGCTCCACGCAGTCGGTCCACTCCTGCCAGCGGCGCCGGTTCATCTCCTCCACCGCCGCGCCATGGCCGGGCAGCAGGGGCGCGGCCACGGTCATGCCCCGCCGGTGCAGGTAGTCGCCCAGCCGGCGCATCTCCGTCGGCGCGCCGGTGAAGCCGTGGATCAACAGCACCCCCACCGGACCGCCCGTCAGTTCAACAGCACTGGGATCGAGATGAGATCGGCGCGCCATGGTATTCTCCAGAATGAAAGCAACGATGCCTGGCGGCTACGGCAAGGTGGAAGGGGCTCAGTCTGGCGCACTGGTCGCCACCAGGGGGCGCAGCGCCTCCAGCAAGGGGGCCGGCGCAGGGATGGCGGCGCGGCTCTGCACGTCGACGCAGCCCCAGGCCGCCTCAGCCTGCGCCAGCAGCTCTCCGTCGGCGGCGCGCACCACGGTGGTGTGGCGCAATGCGCCCTGCTCCGTCAGCGCCGACAGCCAGGTGGAGATCAGCAGCTCATCGCCGGGCAGGGCCGGGTGACGGTATTCGATGCGCAGGCGGCGGGTGGCCAGGTCGAAGCCCGCGTCGGCCATGCGACTGGCCGGCCAGCCGCAGGCCCGCGCGGCCTCGCGGCCGGCGTTCTCGATGGCATCGCCATAGGCCGCGTTGTTGACATGGCCCACGCTGTCCAGATCGCGCCACTGCACCGCCTGACGCAGGGCAACAAGCCCGGCGGGGGCCGGCGGCGCGACGGGGAAGCGCGCCCGCTCCAGCGCCTCGCCCGGCTGATCGTCGGGGAAGAAGCCGGCGATCAGCTCCGGCGGGATCAGCGCAGGCCGGCCGGTGTCCCGGTCGAGAAAGGCCCAGTCGGTGTAGGCGCAGGCGATCAACAGACCATCGGCCGCGCGACGCAGCTCATAGGCCCGACGGGAACGCACGCGGCGAAAGTCGGCCACCCAGGTGCGCACCGCCACCTGATCGCCATAGCGCAGCGGCGCCCTGAAGTCCAGCGCGCTCTCGCGGATCAGCCAGATGCGCCGCATGGCCTGATAGCGCTCATCTCCATAGCCGGCCGCGGTCGAGGCCTGAAAAGCCGCCTCCTGCATGTAGCGCAGATAGCAGGCGTCGCGCACCATCTGGTTCATGTCACATTCGTGATAGGCGACGCGGTGCAACAGTTCGGTGATCAGGGGCATGGGCTGATGGGATGCAGGGCGCTGCTGGCCGGGCTGCATGAAGCGCCGCCGACGCGCGGCGCGCCTCGCTGGATGGATAACCTGGATGGAACTAATGAAAAGCGTGGAAGGTGACCGGGGGCGCCCCGATCACCTTCCACGCTTCACGTTGTCTCTGTTACTTGGATTTTTCCAGCTCTTCGCGCACCAGCTCACGGCGCAGCACCTTGCCGACGGTGCTCTTGGGCAGCTCGGAGCGGAACTCGATGAAGCGCGGCACCTTGTAGCCGGTCAGCTTCTCCTTGCAGAAGCCCTGGATCTCATCGGCTGTGGCTGCCATGCCTGGCCGCAGCACGATCCAGGCCTTGACCGCCTCGGTGGTGCGCGGGTCGGGGATGCCGGCCACTGCGACCTCCATCACCTTGGGATGCATGGCCAACACCTCTTCCACCTCGCGCGGCCAGACCTGGAAGCCGGAGACCTTGACCACATCCTTCTTGCGATCGACGATGAAGATGAAGCCGTCGTCGTCCATGTAGCCCAGGTCGCCGGTGAAGAGCTCGCCATTCTTGAGCATCTCGGCCGTGGCGTCAGGGCGCTGCCAATAGCCGCGCATCAACTGCGGCGCGCGGATGACGATCTCGCCCACATTGCCCTCGCCCAGATCCAGCGACTTGCTGCCATCTTCCACGTCGGCGATGCGCACGAACACGTCGGAAACCGGCATGCCGATGGAGCCGACCTTGTACTTGCCCGTCACCGGGGTGCAGCAGATGGCCATCATCGACTCGGTCAGGGCGTAGCCCTCGACGATGCGGCTGCCGGTCAGCTTCTCGAAGCTGTCCTTGGTCTCCTTCAACAGCGCGGAGGCGCCGGAGATGCACAGCTTGATGGAGGTGAGATCGACCTTGCCTTCCTTGACCAGCGGATGGTTCAACATGGCGTTGAACATGGTCGGCACCGAGGGGAAGAACGTGGCCTTGGTCTTCTCGATGGTCTTCATCACGTCGGGGATATCGCGCGCGTTGGGCACCAGCGCCATGCCGGCGCGGCTGACCAACGCCGCGGGCTGCACGCCGGCGTTGGCGAAGACGTGGAAGAGGGGCAGCGCGGTCAGGAAGACATCGCCGTATTCCTTCAGCGTGTTTTGGAACCAGGCAAAGATCTGTTTGCCCGACATGACCAGCCCCTCATGCGAGCCCACGGCCGCCTTGGAGAGGCCGGTGGTGCCGCCAGTGAAGAGGATGATCGCATTGTCGGAGGGGCTGACCGTCACCTTGGGGCGGCCGGAGCCCTTGTACTGCTTCAACAGGCTCTGGAACCAGAAATCGCCCGACTGCAGGGTGATGCGGTGGCCTTCCTTCTTCTCCTTGAGCAAGGTGAAGAGCAGGCGCATGATGAAGGGCAGGTGCTCCTTGACGCTGGTCGCGATCACCCGCTTCACCTTGGTCTTGCTCTGCACATGCTTGACCTTGTCGTAGAACAGGGTCATCACCACGGCCGTCTCAGCGCCGCACTCGTTGAGCGCGTGTTCCATCTCATACTCGGTGTAGAGAGGGTTGATGCAGGCTGCCACAGCGCCGGCCTTCCAGACGCCGAACTCGGCCACCACGAACTGCGGAATGTTGGGCATCACCAGCGCCACCCGCTCGCCCTTTTTGACGCCCATAGCCACCAGCGCGTTGGCGAACTGGTCGCTCAGCTGGTCGAGCTGACTATAGCTCATCTTGCTGCCCTTGAAATAGAGCGCCGTGTGGTCGGGCTTCTGGCTGACCGTCTCGCGCATCACGTCGATGAGGGTCTGCTGAACGTAGGGCTGGAGCGTGGCAGGCACGCCCTTCTCGTAGTTCTTCAACCAGGGTTTGTTATCCATGAACCGATTTCTCCTCCTGCACACCAAGGCGAATTGAATAGGATCTGACGCCTCCAACGACGTCAAAGCCGTGCACGATGGGTTGGATGGGAACAAGGGCCCAGCCGCGCTGCCAAGCCGCTGCGAGATTGCCGACTGTGGCTCAACTATACCAGAATTTGCGACGGTTTGTCAATCCTTGGCAAGTCCGGAAGCTCAACCTCTGCTGCTCAAGACGCGGCCTTGCGGCTGGCGCGCTCCGCCAGCACCGCCAACAGCAGGCCAACAATCAGGCCGGCGACGGTCGCGGTCGCCAACAGGCCCCACAGCGGCGCCCGCACGTGGGCCACTGTCGGCTCCAGGCTGCCGACGATGGAGAGGAGGCTGGGCTCAAGCTCCTTTTGCAGTTGCAGCTCGCTCACCTTGCGCGCCAGGATCAGATAGATGTCGCGCGTCTGGTTGCGCTCCCGCCAGAGCGCGTCGAATTCCTGCCAGTCGGCCGCCAACGCCGCGTTGAGCTGCTCGGCCTGGGCGGAGAGCGCATCCGCCGCCGCGTCCAGCGCGCTTGCTTCCTCGCCCAGCAACGCCGCCAGCCGGGTGGGGTCGTCCAGGGCCGCGCGCGCTATGGCGGAGGAGAGAAGACCGCGCTGGCTGAACACCGGCCCATCCAGCAGCTCCCAGGGCAAAGCGGCCAGGTCGGCGGCCGGCCCAGCCCCGGCCAACCCCTGCTGCAAGGTGTCCAGCGCCTGAAGCGCGATCAGATAATCGGCCAACGCGGCGTTGACCTGGTTCAACTGCTGCAAGGTCAGGCTGGAGCGCATCGCCTCGTCGGGCACATTGACGTTGGCATAGAGGCCGGTGCGCGCCCGAAGCGCGGCCAACGCGCTTTCCTGCTCCTGCAAGCGCAGCCCCACCTGTTCGAGCTGTTCCTCGAAGGCCGCCAGATCCTGGACGGCGCCGTAGAGATCGCGCGCCGAAGCGATCAATGCCTCCGTCCAGGCGCGTGCATAGGCCGCGGCCTGCGCCGGGTCATCGGCTGTGGCGGAGACGACAATGGTGTTGCCATCGCCAGCGCGCACGGCGATAGCCTCCCTGACCGACTGTTGCGCCGCATCCTGGGTCGAAGCGTCAAGCGCCAGGCTGGCGGACGCGGCCTGGGCGATCTCGTCGCTGCGGGCAACGGCCAGCACCTCGCGCTGATAGTCGCGCTGCTGATTGGTGGTAGAAACGATCTCGTTGGCAAAACGCCATTGATAGCGGGGCGACTGAACCAGCAAGGTGTTGCTGGCCTGGTAGCGCCGGCCTTGCAGCAGGCCAATGCCCACCGCCAGCGCCAGGGCCACGCCCACACAGAGCAGAATGATCCACCAGCGGCGCCGCAGGGCAGCGCCAAGGAAGGACAAGTCGATTTCGCCGGACATAAGACTCCTTTTGTTGGCTGACGGCCCGGATTATAACACAGCCCCCGTGATATTTGGAATCGCCATACTTGCGGTTGAAGCGTCTTGTGCCTTATACTAACGCCGACCGAACTGTTCTTGCATCCACCCTTCTGTTGGGAGTAACCCCTTGCTTGTCGTTTTCGCAGTGATCGTTGCACTGCTTCTGATCAACGCCCTCTACGTAGCCGCCGAATTTGCCACGCTCAGCAGCAGGCGCGCGCGTCTGGCGCAGATGGCCGAGGAGGGCAACGCCCTGGCCGCGCTGGTCCTGGCCATCCTCGAAGACCCGCACCGGCTGGACACCTACATCGCCGCCTGCCAGTTGGGCATCACCCTCTCCAGCCTGGTGCTGGGCTTCTATGCCCAGGCGACGCTGAGCCCCGTGGTGGCGCCCTGGCTGGAGCAGTTGGGCATCTCCTCGGGGGGCGCGGCGCTGTCGCTGGCCGCCACGGCTATCCTGTTGGTCCTCACCGGCTTCCAGGTAGTCATCGGCGAGCTGGCGCCCAAGAACATCGCGGTGCAGTACCCTGAACGGCTGGCGTTGTTCACCGCCCGGCCCATGCGCTGGTCGCTGATCATCTTCCAGCCGCTGATCTGGCTCTTCAACGGCAGCGCCCAGTTGTTGCTCAGGCTATTCGGCATTCCGGCGATCCGTGAACAGGCCCACATCCACACGGCCGAGGAGCTGGCCATCCTGGTGGAGGAGAGCGGCGCCGGCGGGCTGCTGGACCAACAGGAGCGCCGGTTGATCGAAAACACCCTCTGGATGCGGCGCGCCAGCGTGCGGCAGATCATGGTGCCCCGCATTCGGGTGCTGGCCGCGTCGGTGGACGCGCCTGGCGAGCAGCTTTTCAGCCTGCTGGCCAACTCCTATTTCTCGCGTCTGCCGCTCTACGAAGGAAGCATCGACAACATCATCGGCGTGGTACACCTGAAAGACCTCCTCTGTCTGCACGCCCAGGCCCGCCCCCTCGATGCCGATGTGCGCCAGGTGATGGCGCCGGCCCTTTTCATCCCCGAATCGATGCCGGCCGACGAGGCCTTTGCCCTTTTGCAGCACAAGCGCAACCATGTAGCCGTGGTGCTGGATGAATTCGGCGGCACGGCCGGCATCGTCACCCTGGAAGACCTGATCGAGGAGATCTTTGGCGAGGTGCAGGACGAGTTCGACCAGGAGACGCCGCTCTTCCGTGTGCTGCCCGGCAACCGGGTGCAGGTGCGCGGGGACTGGCTGATCGAGGACCTGAACGAGCTGTTGGACCTGCATCTGCCCAGCGCCGAGGCCGACACCATCGGCGGGCTGATGCTCGGCGAGCTGGCCCGTCTGCCCGCGGTGGGCGAGATCGTCGAGCTGGCAGGCGTGACGCTGCGGGTCGAGCGGGTGGAGGGCAAAGGGATCACGGCGGTCAGCCTGCCGGCCACCCCCGACCAGGTGGAGCGCATGCGCGAGGAGACGGCCACTTGAACGAGTATCTTGTCCCGCTGCTGATCATCGCCGGGCTGATCCTGCTCAACGGCTTTTTCGTGGCCGCGGAGTTCGCCATCGTGGCCGCGCCCCGCACGCGCCTCACCCAGGCCGCGGAGCGCGGCTCACGCGCGGCGGCCGACGTGCTGAGCATTCTGGCCGACCCGGCGCAGCAGAATCGCTACCTGGCCACCGCGCAGATCGGCGTCACCATCGCCAGCCTGGGCCTGGGCATGTACGGCGAACACACCGTGGCCGCCTGGCTGCACGGCCCGCTCAGCCGCATCACGCCGCTGGCCGGGCCGCTCTCACACACCGTGGCCACCATCCTGGCCATCGGCATCCTGACCTATTTGCACGTGGTGCTGGGCGAGATGATCCCGAAATCGCTGGCTATTCAGCACGCCGAAACCACGGTGCTGCAGTTGGACCGGCCCATGGCCATCCTGCGCAAGCTCTTCCAGCCGGTGGTGTGGGTGCTCAACGGCATCGGCAACCTGATCGTGCGCCTGATGGGCATTCCCCCGGCCACCGCCCAGGCCCGCCTCTTCTCAGCCGAGGAGCTGGAGTATCTTATGGAAGAGAGCGCCGAGGTGGGGCTGGTGGAGGCGGACGAACAGCTCTTCATCGAGAACATCTTCGACCTGCGCGACCGCAGCGTCGGCCAGGTGATGACGCGGCGTAAGCAGGTGGTGGGGCTTTCCATTCACGCCGACGAAGAGGAAACGCTGCGCTTCGTCTGCCAACAGCGCCATTCGCGCTATCCCGTCTACGACAAAGGACTGGACGACATCATCGGCGTCTTGCACGTCAAGACGCTGGCGCGCCAGCAGGCCAACCGCGACCGGCAGCCCTTCGACCTGCGCCAACTGGCCCGGCCGGTGGCCTACGTGCCCGAATCGCTGCCGCTGGACCAGGCGCTGACCCGCTTCCGGCGCGACCGCCGCCAGTTGGCCATCGTGGTGGATGAATACGGCGGCACGGCCGGGCTGGTGACGCTGGAGGACATCATCGAAGAGGTGGTGGGCGAGATTCTGGACGAGTTCGATCTGGAGATCGCGCCCCTGGAGCGGCTGGACGAAGGGTTGGTGCGGGCGCGCGGCGATCTGCTGGTGGATGAGCTCAACCAACTGTGCAATCTGAGCCTGAAACACCCTGAAGCGGACACGGTGGGCGGCCTGGTGATGGCCAACCTGGGCCGGCTGGCGGAACCGGGCGACCAGGTGACGGTGGAAGGGGTCGTCATCGAGGTGGAGGGGGTGGAAGGGCTGGCGATCCAGACGGTGCTGGTGCGGCTGCCGACGGCGGACAAGACGTGATGGCGCCGGTCACAGCCGCTCCTGACCCCCTGGCCGACCAGATGCCAGGCCAGATCTGGCCGCTGACCGCGACGCGCGACGGCGCTGGGCGCCTCTGCCTGGCCGGCCACGCGCTCAGCGATCTGGCTGCGACCCATGGCACGCCGCTGTATCTGTATGACCAGACGACGCTGGACGGCATGGCCGCCGCCTATCAGCAGGCGCTGGCTGCGGCCTACCCCGCGGCCAGCGAGGCGGCCTACGCCGCCAAGGCCTGGCTCTCCACAGCCATGGCCCGCTGGGCCGCAGCCCGCGGCCTGGGCCTGGACGTGGTGTCGGCCGGCGAGCTGGCCATCGCCCTGCACGGGGGCTTCCCAGCGGCGCGCATCCATTTTCACGGCAACAACAAGACGCCGGCGGAGCTGACGGCCGCGCTGGCGGCCGGCGTGGGGCGCATCGTCGTGGACCATGCCGCCGAGCTGGCCACGGTGGACGCGCTGGCGCGCGCCCAGGGCATCCGCCAGCCCATCTGGCTGCGCATCAACCCCGATGTGGCGGTGGATACCCACGGCCACACGGCCACCGGCCACGCCGGGTCCAAGTTTGGCCTGGCGCTGGCCGATGGCACGGCCGAGGCCGCGGCCCTGCACGCGCTGCGGCTGGAGGGGATCGAGCTGTGCGGCCTGCACTGCCACATCGGCAGCCAGTTTCGCGCCACCGAACCGTTGACGCTGGCCGTGCAGCGGCTGCTGGATCTGGCGGCGCGGCTGCGCGATCGGGCCGGCTGGCGGCTGGCGGAGCTCAGCCCTGGCGGCGGCTGGGCGGTGCCCTATCTGGAAGAGCAGGCGGCCGGCCTGCCGGCCATCGGCGCCTACGTGACCACAGTGGCCCAGGAGGTGATCGCTGGCTGCCGGCAGCGCGACCTGCCGCTGCCCAAGCTGGCGCTGGAGCCGGGGCGCAGCCTGGCGGCGCGCGCCGGGGTCGCGCTCTACCGGGTGGGCGCGGTCAAGCGAAGCGGCGCGGTCACCTACCTCTTCATCGACGGCGGGCTGGCCGACAACCCGCGGCCGGCGCTCTATGGGGCGCGCTACAGCGCGCTGTTGGCCAACCGTCTGAGCGCCGAATCGCCCCAACGCGTACACGTCGCCGGCCCCTATTGCGAGACCGGCGACGTGCTGATTCAGGATATCGAGCTGCCTCCCGTGCAGCCGGGCGACCTGCTGGCAGTGCCGGCCAGCGGCGCCTATCAGCTCAGCATGGCCAGCAACTACAACGCCGCGCTGCGGCCGGCCGTGGTTTGGCTGACGGCGGGGGAGGCGCACCTGGTGCAGCGCCGCGAGACGCTGGCCGAGCTGTTGGCGCGGGAAGGGGCGTCAGGGCTCAGTTTTGGACGCCAGGCTGCCTGAGCAGGCCGTTGGCCATGAAGCGGCCCGCACTCTCCACGGCCATGCGCCGCGGCAGCAGACGCGTCTGGGCAGCCATGAAGGCCTTGTTGACCAGGCCAGGAACCAGCACCGGGCCGGCGTGGCCCAGCGCATCCAGCGTCTCCACGGCCACCGGATCGGGGTCCGCGACCATCCACTGGGGATAGCCAGCCAGCCCGTCGCCCTGGGTGGCCAACAAGCCGGGCGCGGTCACCAGCACATCGACGCCGCTCCCTTGCAGCTCGTACCACAGCGCCTCGCCCAGGGCGCGCTGATAGGCCTTGTTGGCCGAGTAGGGGCCGGTGTAGGGGGTGGTCTGCAGGCCGGCGCCGGAGGCGACGATGACGATGCCGCCCTGCGCCCGCTCGACCATCTGGCGGCCATAGGCGTGGATCAGCGCGGTGTAGGCGCGGGCGTTGATGTCCAGCATGGCCATGTGGGTGGCCAGGTCCATCTCCATGACGGTAGGCGTGTCCTTGGGCGTCCACATGTGGTTGCAGACCAGCAGGCCCACGCTGATGTCCGCCGTCTGAGCCAGCAGGGCGCCGAGAAAGTCCTCCCGGCCCAGGTCCAGCGCCACCGGCCGCACCTTGACCAGGTACTTGGCCTGCAATTCCTCGGCCCGCGCGGTCAGCTCCTCGCCGGCGATGTCCACCAGCACCAGGTTGAGGCCGCGGCCGGCCAGGTGACGGGCGAAGCAGTAGCCCAGCCCCTCGGCCCGCGCCGCGCCTGTCACCAGCGCCCAGGGGCCGTAGCGGCGCAGGAAGAGGTTGCCAGGGTCGGTTGGTTCATCCTCCTGGCCCCGGTCGCGCAGTTGACGCCACACCAGCCCAGAGGCTGCCGCAGCCAGCGCGCCGCCGGCCAGCAGCGGTTTCGATATGATTCGCATATGTTTCTCCTCGTTGTTGGGTCGTAGCTGGTAACTCGTAACTCGTAACTCGTAACCCGGAGTCGGCGGAAGTTGTCTGTAGCCTGCGGGTTTTGTGTGACGGGTGACGGGTTCCACGTCTCGAACTCCGGGTTGCTGATTCCGGGCCACGAATTACGAATTGCGGATCGCGGATCGCGCATAGCGGGTCGCGGATCGCGGATAGCGGGTCGTTGATTCCGGATTCCGGGTTACGAGTTACGCATTACGCATTACGCATCACGCATTACGCATTACGCATCACGCATCACGCATCACGGACCCCGATTCCGGGTTACGTGTTACGAGTTACGTGTTACGCCTCCAATAGCGCACCACCGCCTTGTCAGGTCGGCTGGCGCCCAGGCCGCGCTGCACCTGCGGATGCTTAGTCACCAGCTCCAGATCGAACTGGCGGAAGAGCAGCGCGGTGATGACGGTCATCTCCATGTTGGCGAAGTTCATGCCGGTGCACTTGTGAGCGCCGCCGCCGAAGCCGATCAGCGCGAAGCGGTCCTGCTTGTCCTCAGCCCGGCCCGGCGCATAGCGCAGCGGATCGAAGGTGTCCGGGTCGTCGAAAAGCGCGGGCAGGTTGTGGGCCACATCCTGCGCCACCTGGGCCAGCCAGCCCTGCGGCACCACGTAATCGCCCACCGGCAGATCCTCTTTCACCGTGCGCATCAGCATGTCCACCGAGGGCCGCATGCGCTCCACCTCGCGCACGGCCCAACTGATGTGGTCAAGCTGCATCATGCGCTTCGGGTCGATGTGCACGCCGGCGGGCGCCACCTGCTGGATCTCCTCTTGCACCAACTGCAAGTAGTCCGGGTTTTGCAGCAGCATGATGATGGTCCAGGCCGTCTGGCCGGCCGTGGTCTCGTGACCGGCGAACATCAGCGCCAGCAGCAGGTTGACGATCAGCTCCTCGTCGGCCAGCCGGCCGTCGGGATAGCGCTTGTTGACCAGATCCTGCAAGAAATCATCGTAGCGCTCCGGGTGCTGGCGGCGCTCGGCGATCACCGGCTGCAGGATGCTCTTCAACTTGGCCTTGGCGCGGTCGCGGCGGTAGAACTTAGGCAGCGGCAGGTTGGGCGGCAGCAGCGGATCCAGCGCCTTGGACAGGTCGATGTAGAGGTCCCAGAACTCGCGGCCCAACTGCTGATGCGCCTCGCGGCCCAGGAAGCAGTTGCCGGCCACCTCCTGCACCAGATAGGTGACCGCGTCCACCAACTCGATCTCGCCGGAGTCGCCCAGGCCGTCCAGCCACTGCTGCACCACCTCCTGCATCACGTCGGCATAGTGCAGCATCTTCTCACGCCGGAAGGCCTCCAGCACCAGCGGGCGGTGGTCCAGATAGACCTCGTGCGGCGCCAGGAAGAGCACCTCGCCGAAGGTGGCGGTCAAGAAATGATAGGGCTCCTGGATGTTCAGCGCCTTGTCGGTCTCCATGAAGAACGTTTTTTGGTTTTCCGGGCCGATTAGAATGGCCACATCTTGGTTGGCCAGCTTGATGCTGAAAACCTTGCCATGCTCCTCAAAGCCGCGGCGCATCAGGGCCGTGCGGTCGGAGCGAAACTCTAGAGCGTGCCCCAGACCGGGCAACGCGCCCGAAACCAGGGGCGGTGTCGGTTGTGACATGGTGATACCTCCTGTCGATTTTCATTTTTGTGATACACAGTGTATCATAAGCTATGATACCCCTGTTGGTCTGTTTGCGCAAGTGATGCACTGCACAATTTTAAGCTTCTCATGACCACAGACCCGCGAGTTCAACGCACCCAGGACCGGTTGCGCCAGGCTCTGGCCGACCTGGTTCTTCAGCGCGGCTACGAACCGATCACGATTCGCGAGCTGGCGGCCGCGGCCGGCGTGGGCTATGCCACCTTCTTCCGGCACTATCCGACCAAGGACGCGTTGCTGCTGGACCTTTTGCAGCACTCGATCCAGGAGCTGGCGCGTCTGCTGCCGCCTGGTCTGAATGCGGATCCCGTCGAGGAGGGGCGGGTGATCTTCGAGCATGCCGCGCAGCACGAGCAGTTCTACCGCATCCTGCTGCACAGCGAGGGGACGCAGGCCCTGTTGGCGCAGATCCAGGCCGTCGCGGTGGCCGAGGTGCTGGGTCGTTTCGGCGGCCAGCGCGCGCCGGCCATCCCCCTGGAGATCCTGGCCCATCACCTGGTGGCCTCGATCATCGCGCTGATCGACTGGTGGCTGCAGCGCGGGCAGCCCTACCCCCCGCCGCGCATGGGCCAGATCTACGCCGAGATGATCATGCGGCCCTTTCTGGCCCTGGCAGGCGGAGAGCGTCGATGATTCCGTTGACCTTGCCGCTGGTGGATTTTCTGCTGACGGCTGAGGCGCAGGCCGCGCTGGCTGAGCTGGCCGGTCAGGAGTTGGACGAGCAGGCCAGTCTGGCGCTGCTGACCCGCCTGCGCCGCGTCTGGCCGCCAGACCAGGCCGCGGCGCTGCTGGATCAGGCCCGCCTGCGGCGCAAGGCCGGCGACAAATTTCCCCAGCCCGAACGCCTGCTGTTCAGCGACGAGGCCTTGCAGCAGGCCAGCAGCCGCGCCGTGGCCACCTATCGCGCCCAGCAGTTCGCCGCTGCGCTCAGCCGGTCGCCGCACGGCGCTGACCGCTCACCGGCGCCGGTCGCCGACCTGGGCTGCGGCCTCGGCGCGGACACCATCGCGCTGGCCGAGGCCGGGCTGCGCGTCCTGGCCATCGAACGCGATCCCGTGCGGGCGCGCATGGCCGGGGAGAACCTGGCCGCGCTGGGCCTGGCCGCGGGGGCAAGGGTGATCTGCGCGGACTGGCGCCGCCTGGGGCCCGATGCGACGCCGATCGCAAGCGACGGCGCGTCCTGGCAGGGGCTGCGCGCCGCCTTCATCGATCCCAGCCGGCGCGCCGGCGAGCAGCGCATCTTTCGGCTGGACGCGATGGATCCCCCCATGTCGGCCGTGCTGGCGCTGCTGGAGCAGATCCCCACGCTGGCGGTCAAAACCCTGCCCGGCATTGCTGACGATGAGATCCCGCCCGGCGCGGAGGTGGAGTTCATCTCCGAACGGGGGCAGATGAAGGAGGCGCTGCTGCGCTTCGGCGCGCTGCACACCGGCGCGGCGCGGCGCGCAACGCTGCTGCCCGGCCCGCAGCACCTGGACAGCAATGCGCCCCTCGCCCCGACCCCCATCAGCCCGCCGCTGGCCTGGCTCTTCGAACCGGACGCGGCCGTGATTCGCGCCACCCTGGTGCAGCATCTGGCCACGCAGCTCGGCGCGGCGCAGCTTGACCCCGCCATCGCCTACCTGACCAGCCAGCAGCCGGCGGAGACCCCCTTTGCCCGGCGCTGGGCCGTGCTGCGGCATGGGCCCTTCCACCTCAAGACCTTGAACCGTTGGCTGCGGGAGCTGGGCGCGGGCGAGGTGGTGGTGAAGAAGCGCGGCTCAGCCGTGGATCCGGACGAATTCCGCCGCCGCCTCAAGACGACTCCGTCGGGGCCAACCATGACCGTCTTCCTGACGCGCGTCGAGGGTCAGCCGTGGATGGTGTTGGGCGAGGCGTAAAGGGGCGATCTGGATGCCAGGCTGGCTCGGTCGGAGACCGGCCAGAGCATGAAGG